>DATBWP010000250.1:0-2386 GCA_036514735.1 Anaerolineales bacterium | reverse complement strand
CCCGGCGCCTTCGATTGCCTGGGGTAGGGCATCCTCAATGGGTGTGGAAATTGGAAAACTGAGCACCTCGCCAGCCCAGGCCCATAGGCGGTATTCGCTGGCTTCGCCATGCATTTCTGGCTGCCAGATCACCAGGCGGTTGGGTATTTCCTCCAGCTGGAGCAGATCGGTGAGCAGACCACTGGGGACGTGCCCAAGCACCAACAAAGTCCCAGTTCGCATGGGAATGAATGCGTATAGAGAATCTGCTATGGAATGGGGCAGGCTGACTTCATCAGACAGTTTAAGCAGGTGGCTGCGGTGTTCCGGGATGGTGTAATCATGAATGGCCGAAGCGGATGCAAGTCTGTTTGCTTGTAAGGTTGGCAACAGAACGTCTTGCACATAAGGCCAGCAGTCAGTGCATCCTGCGCTGAAGAAGATTTGCGCGGCTCCAGCTTCTTCAACATCCACAGCCGCTTGAGCTGGTTGGCTGTTTGCCACCCATACAAGCCCGATGACTACGAATAGCCCCACTAACCAACTGCTGTTGCTCCACAGGAAATTCTTAAGCTTTGGCACGGTAGGCAGCGTCGGTCAACACCTTTTAGCGAAGTTTATGAACTCTAACTTTTTATCCGGCCGCCCATGAGGGGCAGATGTCCTCGTTAGCTGATGCTAAATGACCCCCCCCTGCCAGGGGGGAGGGTTAGATGCTTGGTTACCTAAGTTTCTTGCTCTATAATCTCAACATGCGCAAGTTGGTCTCGGTTTCCGAAATGAAGGCCATCGAAAAGGCCTCTGATGCTGCCGGCCACTCCTATGCCAAGATGATGAGCAAAGCAGGCGAGTCTCTAGCCTCCATCATTGCTGCGCATAGTCACTCGGTAGGGAAATCTATATTAGGCTTGATCGGTCCGGGAAACAATGGCGGCGACGCCTTGGTGGCATTACGCCTTTTGGCCAAGGGTGGCTGGAAAGCCTCGGCACTTATCGTGGGAAAAAGAGCCAAGGAGGATAAATTGCTGGGCCAGGCGCAAAAGGCGGGTGTGCGCATCCTCGCCTCCAGAAAGGCTCTGGAAATGGCTGTAGCGCGTTCTGGCGTGGTCTTGGATGGCCTGCTAGGGACCGGCATCCGCCTGCCCTTGAAAGAGCCTTACAGCGCTGTTTTAGCCCAGGTAGAGGCTGTTATTGCTAGCCGTCCAAAACCACCGCTAGTCGTGGCTGTAGACTGCCCCTCAGGGATGGATTGCGAAAGTGGCCAACTGGCGCCTCAGACCTTGAAGACCGATCTCACCATCACCATGGCCGCGGTAAAACGCGGCATGCTTACCTTGCCAGCTTTTGAATATCTGGGGCGCCTTGAGGTTGGCGATATTGGCCTTCCGCAGGTTCTCGCTGAGTGGGCCGCCATTCGACGCCTGGCGATTGACGAAGATTTGGCCAGGAGTGCCCTGCCCAGCCGCCCCCTGGACGCGCATAAGGGCACCTTCGGTACCGCCCTGATCGCCGCCGGCTCGCAACGCTTTCCGGGTGCCGTCCTCCTTGCGGGGGAGTCCGCCTATCGCTCGGGCACAGGTTTGGTCACTTTGGCTGCGCCAAAGGGCCTTCAGACCGCCTTGGCCGCTGGCTTGCCCGAAGCCACCTGGCTGCCTCTGCCGCAGGAATATGGTTCCATCTCAGCCTCGGCGGCAGAACTTGTTTCCCAAAACCTGGATCGCGCCACCGCTATGCTGTTGGGCCCAGGTTTCGGGCAGGATGCGGGCCCAGGCAAATTTCTCCTCCAGCTTTTGGAGGCCCCGCTGCCCCCGCTTGTGGTGGATGCCGATGGGCTAAAGTTGTTGGCCGGGATCGAGGATTGGCAACGACGCCTGCCTGAGGGCAGCGTACTGACTCCACATCCGGGAGAGATGGCTATCTTAACTGGGCTCACGATTGAAAAGATCCAAGCTCGCCGCATCGAATACGCCGAAGAATACGCACAGGCTTGGAAGCAGATCGTGGTTTTGAAAGGGGCCTTCACCGTCGTGGCTGCGCCAGATGGGCGCACTGGCGTGCTGCCCCTGGTTAGCCCCGCCTTAGCGCGCGCCGGAACGGGCGACGTGCTGGCTGGCTTGATCACCGGATTGCGCGCACAGGGAGTCGCGGGTTTCGACGCAGCCTGTGCTGCCGTTTGGTTGCATGGGCAGGCAGGGCTGCGGGCCGCAGCCCGCTTGGGAGGTACCGCCGGCGTCCTTGCCGGGGATCTGATTTCAGAGATACCCGCGCTGATCGCCAAATAAACAAAAGGACTGGCAGCGCCAGTCCTTTTTGTTTAGCTCTTTTTCTTGTTGGCTGTTTCGCCGCCGTCCGCCGCGCGGCCGCCTTTGGGCGTCTTGGCCGCTTCAACGGCCGCCTCGCCGCGCAG
>DATBWP010000249.1:0-8702 GCA_036514735.1 Anaerolineales bacterium | reverse complement strand
CTTTAGCCGGAGTTTGAACACCGGCTAAAGCCTCGACTCCGAAATAACAGGAGCGTCCTGTGAGGGGGTGAAAAGCTAGTCTAGTTTGAGCAAGAAGCGGTAACTGATCCAGGTAGCCGCCAACCCGGCCAGGATGGGGACGGCAACATATCCGAACTGGATGGCGCTATTGATCAACCCAGAGGCAGGCGGGTAGATGCCAAAAGCCTCGCCGGCGTAATTCAGGGCGGCCACGGTGCCGTAACCACCGGCCCAGACCAGGCCGCCGATTACCAGGGCACCGAGCGCGCTAATGACCACATCCATGAGGGGTGGTCCGTAATGTTCCTGTTGGTTAGTGTGTTCCATCAGTCCTCCGAAAAAGACGTGCGACATTATAGCAGCGGTGCAGGAGCAGGCAAGGGATTTGCATCAACCAATCATTCGTTCGTCTGATCAAGGGAGGCGGTTGTTTGGCCGATCCGCAGGCCCGGCGGTGCATCAAGGGGTTTGCGGTATAATCTTCGGGTTTGATTGCAAAAAACTCTAAGGAAGAAGAATGCCGAAACGTACCTATCAACCTAAAGTTCGCCGCCGCCTGCGCGTGCACGGTTTCCGCAAGCGCATGGCTTCAGCCACCGGGCGCGACGTGCTCAAACGCCGCCGCCTGAGGGGCCGTTACAAACTGACCGTGACAGCCAATGAGCACGTCAAAAAGGTCAATTGGAAGAGTTGATTCCCGGGGTGTGCAAACCGCTTGCATTTAGGTGAAGCGTGGATTTAGCCTCCGCAAGTCAGCCGAGATCAGACGGGTGCGGCGATACGGGATCTCCCAAGCGCACCCGTTTCTTGCGCTGGTTGCCATGCCTAATGAAGGCCAGGGCTTAAGGGTAGCAGTAACTGCTGGCAAGCCTATCGGCGGCGCGGTGGTGCGCAACCGAGCCAAGCGCGTACTGCGGGCGGCCATCCAGCCGCTGCTGGAGCAGATGCGGCCTAACCACGATATTCTCCTGCTCGCCCGCCCGGGTATCCGGGAGGCAGGCAGCGCACAGGTGCAAAAAGTAATCAGCGGCATGCTCAAGAAGGCCGGTTTATTGGAAACAAAATGACTGCAGAGATCTCACATGCGCACACTGAGTATGAAGAGCAGCCTTCTCCCCATTTGAAGGATCTGCCCTTGACCGCGGGTAATCTCCCCCGCTTTGCGCTGCTCCTGCCCATCCGCTTGTATCAAAAGACCTTATCGCGCAGCCTGCCGGTCAATACCTGCCGGTTTTATCCCAGCTGCTCGCACTACACCTACCAGGCCATTTACAAGTACGGAGCCCTGAAGGGCGGTTGGATGGGTTTTCGCCGTATTCTGCGCTGCACCCCGCTGAGCAAGGGCGGTTACGACCCGGTTCCCTAACCAAGAAGGAAACATTGACATCAATGAAAAAGAAGCACTTACTCACTTTGGTCCCCCTACTGGCGCTGGGCTTTTTGCTCTCAGCCTGCGGCAGCGCCGTGGCGGCCGGCTCCTGGCCCGGCATCAGCTACGATGACGCCCGCGGCTTGGTTTATGTAGCCAATAATCAGGCGGTGCATGCCTTGCAGGTCGAAAACGGGCTGGAGCGTTGGCAGTTCCCGGCCGAACCTCAGGGGGGCTTCACCACACATGCGACACCGGAATTAACCGAGGACGGCCAACTGCTGATCGGCGGCTACGACAATATCCTGTACAGCTTAAATCCTGATAGCGGCGCCCAAAACTGGACTTTCACGGGCGCCAGCAACCGTTACATTGGCAGCCCATTAGCGGTCGCAGGGATAATTTTTGCGCCCAATGCCGACCAGCGATTGTATGTGCTAGAGCACACAGGCTCCCTGCTCAGAACTTTTACAACCAAGGATCCGCAATGGAGCCAACCCGCCGGCGATGGCAGCACGGTGTACCTAGCGGCCATGGACGAAGTGTTGTATGCGATGGATGCCCAGAGCGGGGAAGAATTATGGAGCCTGCAACTCGAGGGCGCCATGGTGGGCAGCCCGGTACTGGGGGCTGACGGGATTTTGTATGTAGGCACTTTCGACAAGACGTTGTTTGCCATCGACACGGCCACCCACCGCGAAGTGTGGCGATTTGCAACCCAGGGTTGGGTGTGGGGCAGCCCGGCCTTGATCGAAGACCAGCTTTATCTTGGCGATCTCGACGGGTTCTTCTATGCCCTGGATGCCGCCAGCGGTGAAGAGCTGTGGCGTCTCGATACCGGCGGCGCCATCACTGGCACTCCGGCCCTATACAACGAAAACCTGATCATTGGCAATGAAGCCGGCCGGCTCTTCTCCATCAGCCTGGACGGCCGCTCGCGTGAACTGCCCCTGCCTGAAGCTTTTCAAGGGCCGCTTTACGGTTCACCGGTTGTGGCAGGTGAATTCCTGCTGATAGGCCTGACCGGCAACGAATCTGCGCTGATCGCCCTTGATGCTGACAATACCGTGGTCTGGAATTTTATTCCTTAGGATCAAGAAAGCAAGAGGAAGCCTCGATGCTTGATTTTATTATCGTCCCATTCACCAACGCCCTGGTCTTCATCTACAGTCTGTTGGGCGAAAATTTTGGACTGGCCATCATCGTGTTCACCATCCTCGTGCGCGTGGTCACCTACCCCTTCACCGCCCAACAGATGAAGAGCGCCAAAGCCATGCAGGAATTGCAAACCAATCCCAAATGGAAGGCGATGCAGCAGAAGTACAAGGGCAAAGAGAACCGCGAGAAGCTGGCGGCGGAACAAATGAAGCTATACAAAGAACTGGGCATCAATCCGCTCTCGGGCTGCCTGCCCTCTCTCATCCAGTTGCCATTGTTGCTAGCCATGTATTGGGCCATCACCCGCGCCCTGGCCGCCACCCCGCTGCAACTGCTGGACCTCGCCCAGGGGATTTCGCTGGGGAATGCAGCTCACCTGATCCCGCTCAACAGCCAGTTCCTGTGGATGGACCTTGGCCAGCCTGAACGCTTGTTTATTCCCGGAATCCCGATCGGCATCCCGGTCTTGGCCATCCTGGTCATGATCACATCGTACTTCCAAAGCAAGATGACGACGCCTTCCACCTCCAACGACCAGAGTGCGCAAATGGGCCGCATGATGACCCTGTATATGCCGCTCCTGATGGCTTATATCTCCTACATCTACGCGGCAGGTCTGGCGCTGTATTTTGTGGTCGGCAATCTGCTGAGCATCGCGCAGTACTACATCATGCGGCGGCCGAAAGCAGAGCGCCCGGCTACCCCGGCGGCTCCGGTCACAAAATAAAGAGAGACATTAGACTAGGACGAATTCATGGAACACCGCGCCAACCTCGAAGTCATTGCCCCCACGGTCGACGAAGCCATCCAAAAAGGGTTGGGCGAATTAGGCATGCTCCTGGACCAAGTGGATGTGGAAGTGCTCGACGAGGGCGGCGGCGGGCTGTTCGGGTTGGGCAGCCGCCAGGCGCGCGTGCGCTTGACCGTCAAGGGGAAAGCTCCAGCGAGCCCGGCGCAGCCCAGGCCGGCGAAAGCAATGGAGCCCCAGGACTTCGACAACCTGCTTTCCATCACCAAGGCCACGGTGGAGGAATTGCTCCATCACATGGAGATCCATGCCGAGGTGGCGGTGCGCATGGGTGAGGCCGACAGCCAGGAAAGTGAAGCCCCCGTGCTGGTGGACGTGACCGGCGGCGACCTGAGCATCCTGATCGGGCGTCATGCCGAGACCCTGAATGCGCTGCAATTGATCACCCGGCTCATCGTGGGCAAAGAAGTCGGCCAGGCAGCCCACATCATCATCGATGTGGAAGGGTACCGACAACGGCGCGAAGACGGCCTGCGCCAGCTGGCGTTGCGCATGGCGGAACAAGCCGTGAGCACAGGCCGGCGCCAATCGTTGGAGCCGATGACCCCCGCGGAGCGCCGCATCGTTCACATCGCCTTGCGCGACAATGCGGCCGTGTCCACAGAAAGCACGGGTGAAGAGCCTAACCGTAAAGTAGTGATCATCCCGCGCGCATAACGATAACAAGACTAAGAGCCCAAAAAGCCCACTTCGGTGGGCTTTTTGATTTTTGCCGCCAGGCAAGTGCGCACAAAACCGCACAAATCTTACAGATTTGCCCTGCCAATTTAGCGTAATCTATTCGGGACTTTACTTGCAGGGCGGCTGTGCCGCCCTGGGATTCCAGCACATTAACAACTTAGAGACTTTGATTATCTTTCTGGTTTCCATCCCGCCAACTAAGCCGCACCCGAGTGCCTGACCCTAGCGCGGTATGCACGACGAGTTTCGCCCCGATCATGGCGGCCCGTTCATGCATTCCAGCCAAACCAAAATGCCGCGTGGCGAGCAGGGCGGCCAAATCTGCCTGGCCGTCCAGCTTGAAACCCAGCCCATCATCTTCCACCACCAAATCAGCGCCGTCTTTCAAGATGTCGCCCCGAACGGAGATCTGCTTAGCCTGGCTGTGTCGCAAGGCATTCTCGCAAGCCTGCTGAACGATGCGATAAAGGTGCTGTTCCACCATCGGGTCGAAGCGCACGTCACTGCGCGGCAAATCCAGCCGGATTTTGGTCTTGGCCGGGGCGCGGTGAGCAAACTCACCAACCAGGTCTTGAAGGGCGAAATACAAACCCTGGTCGATGAGGGGGGGTCGCAAACCGTTGATCAGAACGCGCACCTGGCCAACCAGACCTTCGAGGGTTTTGCCAAATCCTTTTGTATAGGTAGCGTCGTCTACCTGGTTGCCAAGCTCATGGATGCGATGAAGCACATCGTCATGCAGTTCGCGGGCCAGGGGCACGCGTTCCACTTCCTGCCGTTCGATATCGGACTGGTGCAAAGCGCGCAGGCTTTGCGCCTGGGAGATGTTAGCCAGGGCGATAGCCATCTGGTCTGCCAATGAGCGCAACAGGTTGAGTTCGGGTTGGGAGTAATAGTCGTCCGGATCCTTGCGACCTAATAGCCAAATTCCGCGCGGCTCACCTGCCAGGGTAAGCGGAAATGCCACCCGCACCCAGTCAGTGGGCCTACCCAAAAAATCCAAACCATTCGCCTGTCTCACTAGGATTTTCTTTTCAGGCAAGTGGTGGAGAGTGCGGGCGGCTGGTAGCTGCCTACGCTGAACGCCTTGCAGATACACAAACAGGCCGGGCAGGCGCTTCCCTTCAAAGTCAAGCAATGCGGATTGACGCACCAGGAAACTAGGCAGGACTTCCTTCATCAGAATGTCGGCCAAGTGCTGGTGCGAAAAACTTGTGGAGATGCGCCCAGCAAAACCTTCGAGGACGTGTTGAGGAGGTTGGGGTATGCCTAAGAGGCGGCGCTCGACAAAAGTTTGAAAGGTAGGGAAGGCAAAAATACTGACCAACGAGGCGGCCAGGGCGGTAAGCAGAATGCCCACCGCCCCTTGATTTAACCATGGGAAGAAAGCAAAAAATAACGGGATGACCAACAGCCCAAGTGTCACCAGCAGGACCAAGAACAAATACATCGAGATCAAGCGATTGGCGCGAAATTCCAGCCCACCCAATTGCCGGCGGTAGACGACGTAGAAATACGCTCCCGGCAAAGCGATCAATGACAGTAACAAACCCGGGAGCGAAAGGGAGGAGTTGGTTTGGCGGGCGCTAACCGCTACTGCCAGAGTGGGCAGCAAGGCGATCGCCGCCGCAAAAAACAACAGCCCGATTTCGCGACGCTCCTGAACTCGAGTAATAAAGCGGTAGACGAGGGTCCCCAGGCTGCCAATCACGGCACCTATCAAGGCAACAAAGTAAGCTGTGTAAGGCAACCACTCCAGCCATTGGGCTACCGCCAGAACGGCAGCCACAATGTAGAAGATGAGCCAAAAGCGGAAATAGGGCTTTCCCATTGGGCGGGGAAAGTTGTAATGAAAATGGAGGTAGATCGGCAGGCTCAGCCAAACCCCAGCCCGCAGGATAAAGGGGGTTTCCATGACTCCGGAACTTGAAATGGTGCCAGCCAAGAACCAGATGGCCGTTACGTAATTTAAAGCCACCAACAAAGCCCAGCGCACATCCTGCGGACGCACCAGTACCAGAGCGGCAGTTCCTGCCAGCCAGAAGACGTAGCTCAAGAGCCAGGTGTTGAACAAGCGACTTGAAAATTCGGGGGCATTGAATCCAGGGACGCGCCACTCGAGCTCGCGTTGGCCACCCTCATCTTCGACCAACAAGGTGAGGGTTTCTCCAGCTTTAGCGGTGGCAAGCGGATTGAAGCGGTGCGAAATCGGTAAACTGCTCCACGGCTCGCCGTTGATTTCAAGAATCAGGTCACCAGGGCTAAGCTTTGGAAGACCCCCCAGATCCTGGACGCTAAGCACTTCCCCGGTAGCCCCGTTGTATTGGAAACCGATATAACTGATCAGATAAAAGCGGGCATAGGTTAATAGTAACAACACGCCCAAAACCAGGACGGGAAGCAGGAGTTCACTTAGGCGGCGTGCCAAAGTTTAAGCCTTATCGCTTAAGGCCCCAGGAAGGAGGTGATGCTGACGGCATCCCATCAACCCAAAAGCTTACCAAGCTTCACTATCCAAACCTATGAACAAAAAGGAGAAAACTATGGTGCCTATGCAAGCCTTCTATACAAACTTGTTCTCCACGAGGGAGAATGAGCAGTCTTCCCTTGCGAGCCTGCTGCGCATTGCGCAGGCTTCTCTAAAGGAGATCCTGGCAGTACGTTCCGAGCTGGCCTGGGACGTGTGGTACGCACAATAAACTCTGCTTGAAGAAAGGCCGGGCCAGAAACTGGCCTGGCCTTTTGATCAGCACGGAGGAATATGGAAATTTACGCATCAGCTATCCAGACGCTGTTAGACTATCCCCAGACCCTGGCTTGGCCGGAATTGGCCAGGGCTTGCGAACGCGCCCGCAGCCACCGCCCCATCGCCTGGGATTTCCCCATCGTGGCGGCAGAGGCGGTAGGCGCAAGCCCCGAAGCGGTTACCCCAGCGGTAAGCGCGCTCACCTGCGCTCACATGGCCTTGATCTTGGTTGATGACCTCTTGGACGAAGACCCACGCGGCCTGCATCACCAGTTGGGAAGCGGGCGGGCCGCTAACTTAGCCACCGCCCTAGTTGGGCTGGGTCTGATTGTCCTGTTGCAAAGTAACATTCCGCAGCGCGAACGCGCCGCGGGCGCACTGAGTGAGCTGACATTGCGCACAGCTTATGGGCAAGACCTCGATGTCCAGAATCCACAGACCGAGCAGGCCTATTGGGCAGTAGCCAAGGCCAAAAGTTCGCCCTATTTCGGAACCGGCCTCTACCTCGGGGCGCTGTGCGGGAGCGCCAGTTTAGAAATAGCTGCCCAGTTGAACCGATTTGGCGAGCTTTTCGGCGAAATTATGCAAATTCACGACGACCTGAATGATTGTTTAGCCAGCCCGGCCAATGTGGATTGGCTGCAGGGGCGCTCCCCGCTGCCCATTTTGTTTGCCCTGCGCGTGGCCCATCCCCAGCGGGCTCGTTTTCTCGAACTGCGCAGCCAGGCGGCGAACCCTGCCGCGCTGGCGGAGGCACAATCCATCCTGGTGAGCAGCGGCGCCATCAGTTATTGCGTCAACGAATTAGTGCTGCGCCATCGGCAGGCAGAGCAAATGCTCGCCAGCATAGGATTGCCCGACCCACTCCCATTGGCCAGATTATTGGAGGAAGCTATCGCGCCGGTGCAACATCTTTTTACCAAGGTGGGCGCGGATTTTCCGTTTAGCGCGTGAGATTAGGCCCGGGGAGGTAAGGTGAGATCAGGCCGAGGGCGCGCGCCTTTTCGATGGCCGCAGACCGGCTGTGGACCTTAAGCCGTTTGTACGCTTTAGACAATAGGTTGCGAACGGTGGATGAGGCGATGTTCATACGTTCCGCCATTTCCTGCGTACTGATATCCGGGTACGCGGCCGCCAGGGAGAGGGCTTCTTTTTGGCGGGCGCTCAAAAGCGGGCCGCGGTGGGTGCCTGCATCCACCAGCATCGAGCGTAATTTTTGGGACAGATAGATGCCGCCGGTCTTCACCAGAGTCACCACCTCGGCTAATTGGACAATGGCTTCTCGGTCTTCTTTAAGAATGTATCCGCTAGCGCCAGCATCCAGGGCCGCCTTAACCAGATTGGGCTGGTCATACATCGAAATGATCAGAACGGCCATGAGGGGATAGGATTTTCGGAGGCGCGGCAAGACATGTAAGATGGGATAAGGGTTACGATCTTCTTCCGAATTGGGCACTCCCACATCAAGAATCAACACGTCCACCTGATTCTCTTCCAACAGGGGATCCAGTTCCACCCCATAACCAGCGGTCCCAACGACCTCAATATTTCCTTTTCCGGTCAATCGCAGCGTGTAGCTGTCTAAGGAACTCTGGTGATCGTCCAGGATGGCAACCCGGATCTTTTTTGCTGAAGTACTTGGCATGGTCATCCCCGCCTCAGCTTGCCCGGCGTCCTGTCTCTTTGGGTTTTAGCCACAATACAAATGCCTACGTTTTGAGTACACGTGCCTATATCCCGAAATGACAAATTCTTTTATAAGAATAAAGGTTACTTCTTTCACTGCCACCGCCCTCCCCATGCCATCAGTCCGAGGGGAAAGACTGGTGGCAGTTGCTTTAAGTTTAAGGGCTTAGTCAACCGATCAACTAGTCAACTAGTCGACCTATCGATTCTGCCAACTTTTCCATTATAACAAT
>DATBWP010000248.1:0-3880 GCA_036514735.1 Anaerolineales bacterium | reverse complement strand
AACCAGGACCCACGCACCAACATCTTTTTTGCACCCCCCAGCCAGGCCATTCGCACTTCGCTGCTCTACGCCGGCGCCACTGTCACCCTGGCTCTCTCCATTGGCTTGCCTGCCGCCTGGGCCCTGGCGCGGCGGCAGGATGCGCTGCTCAGCCGCTTGCTCGATCCCTTGCTCATGCTGCCCCTAGGCACCTCTGCCGTCACCCTGGGACTGGGCTTTATCGTGGCGCTAAATAGCCCGCCGCTGGACCTGCGCACCTCGCCGCTCCTTATTCCGTTGGCCCACACCCTGGTGGCTTTGCCATTTGTGGTGCGCAGCCTTACCCCGGCACTGCGCAGCATTCGGCCACGCTTGCGCCACGCCGCCGCCGTGCTGGGCGCTACGCCCAGCCAGGTGTTGCGCCACATCGACCTGCCGTTGGTCGGCCGCGCCGTGCTGGTCTCGGCCATGTTCGCCTTTGCCATCTCCATCGGCGAATTCGGCGCTACAGCCCTCATCGCCCGCCCGGAATTCCCCACTATCCCGGTGCTGATTTACCGGCTGCTCTCGCAGCCGGGTGCGCTCACCTATGGGCAGGCTATGGCTCTTAGCACGATCCTCATGCTGGTCACCGGCGGGGGGATGCTGGCCATCGAGAAGTTGCGCGTGGCCGACTTGGGGGAGTTCTAGATGCTGGAACTACGCAAGATACGCAAGTCTTTTGGTGGCAAAGCCGCGCTGAGCGACGTTTCATTTCGGGTCGCCAGCGGTGGGATCGTTGCCTTGTTGGGCCCCAGCGGCAGTGGTAAGTCCACTCTGCTTTCCATCGTGGCGGGTTTGGAGAAGGCGGATCGCGGCCAGGTGCGCTGGGATGGGAAAAACCTGTCCAGCATCCCAGCGCATCGCCGCAAGTTCGGGTTGATGTTCCAAGATTTTGCACTCTTTCCGCACCGGGATGTATTTGGCAACGTTGCCTTTGGCCTGCAGATGGCGGGCAAGCCGCCTACACAAGTGCGCAAACGGGTGGACGAAGTTCTGCACCTGGTGGGCTTGGCTGCCCTGGAGCACCGCGAGGTCAGCGCCCTTTCGGGCGGCGAGCAACAGCGCGTGGCGCTGGCGCGCGCCCTGGCGCCGCAACCGCGGCTGCTGATGCTGGATGAACCGCTGGGTTCGCTGGACCGCGCCCTGCGCACCAGGCTGTTGGAGGAATTAGGCACGCTCCTGCGCCGAGCGGGGCAAACCAGCCTGTACGTCACCCACGACCAGGAAGAAGCCTACGCTATTGCCGACCGCATCGTGCTGCTGCGGGCGGGGCGGGTGGAGCAAGTGGCCGCCCCCGAAGAACTCTACCGCCGGCCGGCGACGGCTTTTGCTGCCCGCTTCCTCGGCTTGCACAATCTAATGCCCGGTCGCCTGGTGAAGGCGGGCAAGCGTGCCTGGTTGCAGACTACGCTGGGCAATCTGCCGGCCCCAAAGACGCGGTTGCGCGGCGAGGTGGTGATTTTGTTGCGGCCGGACGCTATCCAGCTCGGGCGAAGCCTCCCGGTTAAATTGAATGCCAGGCTGCTCTCAAAACGTTTTCGTGGCCGGAATCAGCAGGCTAGGATCTTGGTGGGGGAGACCCCCTTAGTCCTCGAGTTGCCTTCGGGAACGGAATTGCCGAAGGTTGGCGCTAGCTTGCACATTAGTTTTGATCCGCGTCAGGCCGTGCAGGTTTTCCCTCGTGAGCAATAAGATCACTATCGTTAAACAGGATCATCTGGGGGTCGAGGTGATCCGCTATCAAGGCCAGGTGCTAATGCGCACCGCTGCTGAAATCATGATCGAAGCTTTTTTCGCGTTGGAGCACGCCATGATGGCGGATATTCCCCTCCTAAAGGGCGACAAATTTTTGGAGACTTATTTCACCGGGCATTGGTACAACATCTATGAGATCCATGACCGCGTCAGTGACCATTTGAAGGGCTGGTACTGCAACGTGTCCTATCCCGCGGAGATCAGCCAGAGCCTGGTTGCCTTTCGTGATCTGGCGTTGGACTTAGTGGTTCTCCCTGATGGGTGCCAGGTAGTCTTAGATGAAGACGAATTCCAGAAGCTGGTCTTATCCCCTGACGACCGGAACAACGCCCTGGCTGGCCTGGCCGCCTTGCAGGACCGGTTTAAGGAAAAGTTTGGGATTTAGCGGGGTGTCGAGTTATTGACGCCGGCTAACGAGCCCATTGGGACAGCAGATTAACGAAGTAATCGCCGGTGTACCAACCCACGACCAGGGTGCAAAGGCAACACAGCAGCGCCAGCAGGAGGACGCCTCCGATTGACAATAGAATTATGCGCAGCGTACGATTTCCGTCCATGTTGGCAGACCCGGTTGGTTTAGTTGGTGCCCTTATAAAATTTCCTTGATTACGGAATTACTACGCAAATTCTATCATCCTCTCGTCCTTGGTAATTATGAGGCGGTAATTTGTCCTGCATGGTTTCGGCTTGTTGGGTAAATCACAATCCTTGGGATGGGATTATTAACCTTCTCGGACACGACTAAGTTGATATTATACTTAAGGCTCATAAGTGAGGTTTTGTAATGCAAACGACGAAAACTCCCGCACGAACTGCTAACCCCACCCACGACTGGCTGAAGACCATCGAGGTTTCTTTCGTTCCTGGCCCCTTGTCGCCTATGCTGGAAGAGCTCACCCAGGGCTTGCTAGCCCGCTTCCGCGATCTGGGCCACCGGGTGGTGGACAAACCAACGGAATCTACCAAGGTGCTTTTTACAACAGCTCCCTTTGGCAAGTCGATCCCCTGGCGAGAAGCCCTATTCTTTTCGGCGCGCCGCATGTTTGGGCTCAAACGCTCGCCCGTGCTTTACACCATCATCCAGCTCACGCCCAAGGATTTCGACCACTGGATCGGCCATTTCAAAACCGCCCTGGCCAAGCAACCCCCGGACGAGAAAGATTTCCAGTTTGAAGGGCTTTCCCCGACCGCGCCGCGCGTCTTGATCGATCAAGGCGTGCGCGGCGGGCCGGTTCTCTCGCTCTCACGCATGTTGCAGGCCCAGGCCAAGAGCATCCGCATCTTGTTGGTGGTGGGCGACCAACATCCCGAGCGGGCATTCCACTTCGATCTGGTGGGAGCCTACCCGGTCAGCGAAAACACCAGCCCCGAGGCCTTTTACAGCGATATTGTGCTGCGCACCGTGACCACGGAGAGCACCACGGAGGTTACAAACCACGAACTGCTTGAGCCCGCCATCGAACGCCAGGTTTGGGACAGCCTCAGCACTCCGGAGGCTATGCGCCGCGGCGGCAACGAGATCGGCGCCCGTGGTTTCTTCACCGACATGGTGCGCATCGAGGATTTGGTGCAGGTGCCGGCTGTGAATGAAGGCGTGGCCCGCCAATACAGCGAGGGCTGCTTCGCCACTTGGGACCCGCGCGTGCAAGCGCTGATCGCCACGGTTACCGGCAGCGCCCGGCCGGTGCACAAGGGGCACCTAACCGACGATGATCTGGCAGTAATCGTGGGAGTGCGCGCCGATGGAGCCGGGGCGCAAGTGCGCCATGTGGGAGACAAACGCAACGACCCGCCTTCCTCTGAAGCCGTCGAAATGATGGACATGGACCAGCTGCTGCCCAAGACGCTCCATGAAACGGTGGCAGGCGTCAAGAGCGAAGTGCCAGTGGTGCGCTCGAAGCTGCACGGTCATCGCGGGGTGAAAGCCTTTAATCCCGAACTGGTGGAGTACGTTCCGCTGGATCCCCCCTATTATCACTACCTGGTTTCCTGCGCCACGGAAGCCCAGGCGCGCGGCATCAAATCCGCCTTTGCCCGCTCCAAATCGCTGCGCAACCCAGCCGACCCGCGGCTGATCGCCTTCACCGTTTTGCCGGGGCATGGC
>DATBWP010000247.1:0-6982 GCA_036514735.1 Anaerolineales bacterium | reverse complement strand
ATGGATGCATCCACGATGGTGTAGTCCACGTTTGGATGCAAAAACTTCTCGAGGAAGCGCAAAGCCATCGAGCCAACCCCCCCGCCCAGCTCCAAGATGCGCACAGGCCGGTGGCCTAGACCAGTCACATAATCCGCAAGGTCAGACCAAACATGGGAGTTCAGGCAACGCTCCTCTACACTGCGCTTGGACCGCAGATAGCGCTGATAGTCGAAGGGTTCAGGTGAAGTCATTTCGTACAATCCTGTAAGCAGTACCTGGCCAGGAATCAAGAAGGGTACAGAACTAATCTAATCTTTATTTTACAGATGGGCGGATGCTTCGCTTCGCTCAACATGACACCATTCCCAACACCGTTAGGGTCGCCCTTGCACCAACTGTCACTGCAAACGCGCGAACACTTCTCCGGCGCGGGCGGTGCGAGGTAAACTATTAAGCCGGACAGCAATTGCTTTTTCTTCAGCCCAGTTTTCCAACGAAAAGCGCGGTTTTTCCCCTTCTACCAGATTGAAACGATACTCACCCAGTTGTTTCAAACGTTCTAAACATCTCATGGTCCGGTCTATGGCAGCCGGGATGTATTCGAAGGACAAGGCTGTGAGCGGTTGGCTCAAGCCCTGCAGCACATCCGGTTCCGAACCCTCCACGTCGATCTTGCAAAAAACCGGCAGGCCGAATTGAGCGATCAGCGCATCCAGGGTGGTCACCTGCGTATCCATCTGCCTGTCCCAATTCACACCGGCAAATCCAGGAGTTCTGGCTACCTCGCAGGCCCATTCCGCTGACAACGTAGAGACGGTGGGGATGCGCGTGCTCACCAGCAGCGCGGCGCGGCCAGGAACCCCACCCGCGGCTTGACTCACCAGAACGAAATTAGGATCTTGGCCATAGGCCCGCACCAGCCAGCGCACAAATAAAGGCTGAGGTTCAATGGCTACCACACGCGCGCCGAGCGCCAGCATGGCCGCGCTGCGGCTGCCCACATGGGCGCCCAGGTCGAAGCACAGATCGCCGCTTGAAATGAAGTTTTTATACAGTGCCCGCCAAGCGGCTGCCCTGCCCGGAATGGCGTAATAGAGCAGCAGCGAGCGCGCCAGACCGAACAGGGCAGAAATATTCAAATTGATGTTGGCTGCAAGCCGGGGGGTTACTTCGCGCTGGCTTTAACGCGCCCCAAGTCGATCCATAGAAAAATGATCAGCAGCACCTCGACGGCTTTGGTGGAATAACCCAGCAGGTTGCGCTCGCCGATCGCCACCCAGGCCACGATGGTGACCAACGTGTAAGCCATGAAGGCATAATGCACCAGGGCTTCGCGCCCCGGGGGGAATTTGAGCAAATAGGCGCCCAGCAAGCCTAAATAGCCCAGCCCATTCAAGGTGAACAGCAGATCGATGTGCCCTATCTGCATGTTGAGCACAACGCCATGCACGATGGCAGTGAACAAGGTCAACAGGATAATGGCCAAGCGGGTCGTGGTTCCACTCATTGCTTCCTCCATCTGTAGGCGAGACGGGATGTGGCGTGATTATAGCTGGAAAGAAATTCTTCTATACCTGCCATGGTTTGCTCCCAGGTGGAATGTTTTGCCCACTGCTTACGGGCTGCTACGCCCAACCTGGCCAACAAGGCACGGTCCGCGTTCAACCGTTCGAGGATTAAGGCGAGCTGCCGCGCATTGCCCCCATCAATGAGATAGCCTGTCCTCCCGGGGCGAATGAGCTCAGGAGCAGCCCCGGCGCGGGTTCCGATGGCGGGCAGACCAAAACCCATACCTTCTACATAAGCGATGCCAAACCCTTCATAGCTGGAGGGAACCGCCAGCACCTGGCTGGAGCGCATTCGGGCGCGCAATTCCTTATCCGCCAAATGTCCGCAGAATTCAACCTGGCTTCCCAGCCCATATTGCTTGACCAACTTCTTCAGGAAAGCCGCATAACCCGGCTCACTGCGCGCTCCACCGGCAAAGGTGAGTTGAACGGAGCCGGGCGGCAAGACCGCGGCGGCCTCCAGCAGCAGCTGCGGCGCTTTGCGGTGAATGAGATTGCCGAGGAACAACACGCGCAACGGTCCAGACTGCCTGGCGCGCTGGCGGATCTCGGCGAGGGTGATCTGCGGGGCAAGGCGATCTCCTCCGGGAAGGGCCACCACTCCGGGTTTGGCGTGGTCTAAAAGGGAGGTAACCACGTCCCTGGTTGTCTTGGAGTTAAAAATAAAACCATCGACGCTATTCAGATAGCGCCTTTCCATGGCGCCATAGATGGATTTTAGCAAAACCGGATGCTCTTCGCTGCTTCGCAAATGATGCACGATGGAAATAATTGGAACGGAAAGCTGGGCTTTGAGTCGCCGGTTGAGCAGAAAAAGGGAAGGATGATTTAGTTCATCCTGCAGCAGGATATCGAGATGCAATGTTTTTATTTTAGAAATAAGGGGGGTTGAAAAGTTGTCAGCCAAATGCGCCAGGGACGAGCGCCAGGGAAGTGGAATTAGTTTTACCTGGTGCCCCTGTTGGCGCAAATGGGTTACCAGCGTGCGATCATACAGATAGCCGCCTGAATTCTGCTTCAAGCTGCCATAAATGATAAGCCCCAGGCGCATTTACGTTTCCAGGCGGTAGCAGGCCCAGGCGGTTTCGCTCTCCCACAACTGCACGGCCACGGACTTCAGTCGGCCGCCGCCAAGGCTGCGTGCCAACCGCGTGCATAAGATCCGTGCGAAGTTTTCCAGTGAAGGATTGAGGCCGGCAAAATCCGGCAACGTATTCAAGTCAGTACCCTGGTAGGTATTCAAAACTTCACCCAGCCGGCGCTCAACCTCCAGGAGGTCAATCAGATAGCCGTGCTCGTTCAACTCTCCGCCTTCCAGCCTGAGTTCGATGCGATAGGGATGGGTGTGGGGCTCGGACTCGGCGCCCCAATCCCCAATCAGGTGATGCCAGGCTTCGAAGCTGCGTTGCAACGCCAGCGTATACATCGAGAGGAATTGGTGCTTAGAACGTGGGGGGTTTTGCCGTGAGCACAAACCAGGTGAAATAGACGCTGATACCCAAGAGGGTGGTGACCAAGTATAAGGAGTAGGCCGTGCGCATGAACAGTTTGTAATTCTGAAAACGCAGCGAATTGGGCACCAGCTTATGGCCGCGCAAAACAACGAAGTTGCCCAGCACAAAGGCTAACAAACCCACCACAGCATGCAGCATGGTCACAGTGTAAAAGGCCTGCTCGCGCGGGCCGCCCTGGTCACGCAGAATAAAATCGCGGTAAGGCAGCAGCATCATCCACAATACCAGGGCGACATTCAACACCGCGCCGCTGGTTTGCACCCACTTATGTGTTTCGTAGCGCCCTTTGACCGCCAGGTAAAAGCCCAGGCTGAAAAGCAGCATGACCAGAAGGCTCAAGCTCAAGGTGAGGTCAGCAGCCATGTTGGCTTTCGTTCCAAAAAAACCAGGTTGGTGCAGGAATTCGGTCACGGCGAGCCTCCAGGAATCAGATGGGGCGATGGCTTATTTTTACTACGAATCGCTAGGGATAGCTGAATAGGATCGTCAGGTACTTGTCCGGCTGCTCGGCTAAGAGCCGGTGGGCTTCTGCTGCCTGCGCGAACGGCAAAGTTTTGCTGATCAGGCGGTGGGGCTGGAGCTCGGTCAGCCATCTCCACGCCACCGCAAAGCGCCGCGCCCGATCCCAGCGGCCGCGTAGGGCGGGCTCGATGGAGCTAACCTGGCTGCTGATCAGCTTGATGCGCCCGCGATGAAAGTGCCTACCCAGGTCCAGTGACGCGCGCCGCTCCCCGTACCAAGAGCCGACCACCACGCGCCCGTGATCGCCCACCAGGTCCAACGCCAGATCCAGAGAAGCCGGGTTGCCGGTCAGCTCGTAAACCAGGTCGGCGCGTGACGCACCCAATAAAGCCTCGGCTTTGGAGCTGCGCGGGTCGAAGGCAGCCTGCGCACCGAACTGCGTGGCGAGAGTGCGGCGCGCCGGGTAGGTATCAAAAGTTAGTAAGGTCTCCAAAGGGTGGCGCGCCAACAAGGCAGTAGTCAGCAGGCCGATCAATCCCTGTCCCAGCACCACCACCCGTTCGCCCAGACGCGGTTCGCCATCGAGGATTAAATTGACTGCGGTCTCCATGGCTGGCAGGAAGACGGCGTCATGTTGGCTACAACCGTCGGGCAGCGGCATCAATTCCTCTACGCGGGCGTTAAAGGCATCTTCGTGGGGGTTGAAGGCAAAAACCAGCTTGCCCAGCCAACTTTCATCTACGCCCGATCCAAGTTCTTCCACCCGCCCCACCATGCTGTATCCATACTTTAGTGGGTAGGCCAGCGTGCCCCGTAGCGCGGGCAGGGTTGCATCCGCCGCCAAGGCCGTGGGGGCTTCGCCCTTATAAAGCAGCAACTCGGTGCCCGTACTGATCGCCGAGCATAGGGAAAGGATGCGCGCTTCCCCGGCAGCCGGAGCCGACAAGTCTTCGCTGCGTAGCGCCATCTGGTAAGGGGCGACAAAAAACAAGCTCTTTCGTTTCAAGCCAGGTCTCCCCAGAGCACCAGGTCCTCCCCATGTTTTTCAAATTCTAAATCCCTAAGCCGGGGCAGCCTGCCTCCGAACTCAATGTTTCCATCCAGCGCTTTGTATCCGCCAACGTACATTGGGGAAATCGTGATGGCCACTCTATCCACCAGGTTTTCCTTCAAAAAACTCCCCATCACCTGCCCGCCACCCTCGACCATCAAGCTAGTTATGCCCCATTCATGCAAGCGCGCTAGCATCGTTTTCAAGTCAACGCGTTCGCTTTGATTGGCGGCCTGGCGTTCCACTTGGACGCCTGACTGTTCCAACCCCTGCTGAGCCTGGGCATCTGCCAACGCCGTGCAAAACAGCCGCAGCCGCTCGGGTTCTCTGGTCGCCGCCGCGTTCAGAGGGAAGCGCAGCCGACTATCCAATATGATCACTACCGGGTCCTCGCCTTCCGCCAGCCGCACGTTCAGTTGCGGGTTATCCGCCAGGATGGTGCCGATGCCCACCAGGATAGCATCGTGCATAGCGCGCAGCCGGTGACTTAGCGCAAGGCTTTCTGGGCCGCTGAGCGCCAGCGGCTGGCCGCGGCGCTGGGCGATACTGCCATCCAAACTTTGGGCATAGCTCAGAGTCACCAACGGCCTGGCGAATTGGCCAGGCCGTCTGGATGGCGAAGTCAGCCAATCTTCAAGCCGCCCCATTTTGGGAGCCATCGTGTTGGGTCAAGTCGAGGAAATGCTTCATGCGCTCCGCTTTTGCCAGCAGGTAGCGCTCATTTTCAGGGGTTACTTCGCACATCAAGGGGATGCGCTGCACTACGCTGATCCCCAGATTCTGCAATTCCTCCACCTTGTTTGGGTTGTTGGTGAGCAGGGAAATATGCGTAACCCCGAGGTCCTTCAGCATCACCGCGGCAAAATCATAATGGCGGGCATCGGCCTGGTGGCCAAGGGCTAAATTGGCATCCACAGTATCCAGGCCGCTGTCTTGCAGGTTATAGGCGCGCAGTTTATCGGCCAGGCCGATGCCGCGGCCTTCCTGGCGCATGTAGAGCAACACACCGCGGCCTACAGCGGAGATCATTTGCAGGCTGCGCGCCAATTGCTCGCCGCAATCGCAGCGCGTGGAACCAAACACCTCGCCGGTCAGGCATTCCGAATGCACGCGCACCAGGACGGGTTCTTCGCTCCCGAGGTCGCCCATCACCAGGGCTAAATATTCCTTGCTGTCCAGGCTATTGAAATAAAGATGGATCTCAAAAACCCCGTATCGCGTGGGCAAGCGCGCCGCTACCAGGTGTTCCACCCCATTTTTCGGTCCGTGAGGGTCGCTAACCTGCATGCCAAATCCTACCATAGCGCCGTTGACTTCTGTATTAGCTACGCTTAAGGGCGCCTGGCAGGAAACCTGCCAGCCCGAAGAAAATATCGCGCGCGCGAATCAGTAAAGAGAGGCTCAACCCATAAGCGGGATCGAAACCCAGGCTTTGCATTGCCAGGATTTGGCTGGCCTCCAAGGCGCCCAAGGCGCCGGGAGTGGGGGCAAATAGAGCCAGCCGCCCGGCAACAACCACCAGGATGAGCTCCAGAGCAGTCAACTTCAATCCCAAAAAAAGCATCGAGAGCCAGACCTCAAAGATCTGGATTGTCCACACTAGAGCAGCGATGAGTAGGCCTTGCCACAGCAGCCGCGGCTCCTTGCGCGCCAAGGCACTAAGTTGGCGTTCAGCGCTGCGCAAGCCTTCAGCCAGGTAACCGCGTAACCGCCTGGTCAGCGCACCAAGAGGGGGCCAGCCCGCCCTAACCGCACCCAAATACAGAGCTGGGATCAGCAATAAGCCAAGCGATAGAGGCAAGGCTTGCGCTAAAGGGAGTGCCGCCACCATCCCGGTGGAAAGCACCAGCGCCAGTCCCAGTGCCAACACGGCGAAATTAGCAAACAGCTCGATAACCTTGTCCAGGGTTACCGAGGCTAAAGCCGCGCTGCCGGGCATCTGGTGGTGATTGCGTAAGGAAAGCACCTGCAGAGGTTCGCCGCCGAAGTGCTGGCCTGGGGTGAAATAGCTGACGGCAAAAGCCAGCAGCCGATAGCGCGCCAGGCTGAGATAGGGCACGCGGTAGCCCTGGGCGCGAAGGATCTGGCTCCAGCGCAGGGGAAAGATAAGCAGGATTACTATATTTACCAGAATTAGCACAACGATTTGCCAAGCTCTCAAGGCGGAAAGCACGCGGCCAAGGTCGGCGAAGGGTACGTTCCGCAAGCTCCACAATAGAAGAAGAGCCCCTATCAGCAACAAGGCTGCCCACAATGCCAGCAGCTGAACGCGGCGACTCATGCCTGGCCTTTAGCCCCCCAGCGGCGGAAGATCCAGCCCTCTTTCATGCCGCGCAGGGAAATCGCACCAGTTCCCAAGTAAAGAAGGATCATTCCTCCAAACAGGATGACATAATCCTGCGCTT
>DATBWP010000246.1:0-7204 GCA_036514735.1 Anaerolineales bacterium | reverse complement strand
AAGTCTCTGAACCCAGACCTTCGATTTGCTGGAGGATAAAAGCCAGCATGGGTTGGCCGCGAAAAGCCAACAGACCCTTGTCGTGCCCCATGCGGCTTGAAACTCCCCCCGCCAGGAGTACGCTGCTAAACTCGTTCAAATTCGATCTGCAATTGCGGCTCTGGCCTGCTCGGGACAACCCGGTAATAAGCCTGGCCGCCGCAGGCGCGGCACAGGACTTGCCCGCCACTTTCTACTTCACGCTCATTGAGGATCTCTTCCCCGCATTGCTCACACCTGGCGCGCGCCCCTGCCCGGCTGAGCAAGGTTTTCACGGAGCCGTTCAGCTCGACCTCTTGCGCGCAAAATAATTGATCGGCCGGCAGCTCTTGGTACGCCTGCAATTGGGCGTAATAGCGCCGAGTTTCCTGGGGCGCGAAGCTTTGCGCCCGCTGGCGGATTTCCGCTTGCGGCGCCAGGCGCATGGCGCGCCCGTTGTGTACGTTGACAAAGGTTGCCGCTACTTTCCCGTAATCCTCCACGCGCAAAGTGCGGTGCCCGATCGTGCAACCGGTGGCCACCTCGATGCCATCCGCAAAACAGCCATCCGTCTCGATGATGATCAACAGCGATTTATCACCATTCGGAATGCTTAAACCCAGTTTGGCCGCGCCAGCTAATCCCATGCGGATACCCAGCACTTGGCGCGGGCAGAGGTGGTCGTGGCGCGCAGCCGATTGTTCCAGCAAGGTCTTAAGCTCAGGCATGTCTTCTGGGCTCACTTTTCGGGTGTGGAATTCGTGCTGGATTGGGGCTCCCTATCCTCGTTTTCTTCTTTTGCGGATAAACTTTTTTTGAATAACCGCAGACCCTGACCCAATTCTCCACCAAGTTTGCTGATCCTGCCCACGCCAAAAATCAAAATTACAATGGCCAACAAGGCCAGGATCTCGACGGTTCCTAAACGTAACATGCCTCACTCTCCTTTTTTCTCATGTTTTTCGATTGCCTCCCTTGCCCAGGTCAAAGCGGCCATCATGGTTGGAAAACCCATGGTGGTGATACCGATCAGAACGGTGTGTTCGATTTCGGCCTTCGAGGCGCCTGCCTCCAGAGTCTGATGGGTATGTGAATGCACCGCGCTTTCAGAGCCGCGGGCCGCAGCCATGCCAAGTTTGATCAGCTCGCGCATCCTGGGTTCCAGCGGTCCGCTTTCGCTGGCCGTGGCGCCCAAGACCTCATACGCCTGGCTTAACTTGGGGAAATCAGCTTGGAACTGGCGGAATGGTTTCGGTAGTTTGCTCACGCTGCTTCTCCTGGTTAGGCCAATCGGGGTCTGGGTTAGGTGACCTTCTCCAATTTCACTTGCGTATCGTAAAACACTGCACTGCCGCCCACCGGGTCCACCAGGCAGGTGTTCCCCAGGTACGGGTCGACGCGCATCGCCGCGTTGGCGTGGATGCCCTTCACCCGCCGCTCGTCGCCCGGAACGGTCGTCCCGTTGATCTCAACAGGCACGCCGCCGTAAGCCCAGTGGCCAAAGCCCAGGCTGAAGCCGATCACACCCGGGCGGATGCCCTGGGTGGTCTTGACCTTGCCGATCATGGGCAACTTGTTTCCATTGCCCAGATCCCAGGCGCCTTCGAGATTAGTGGGGGAGATGATCCTCACCTGATCGCCGCTTTCCAACCCGCGCGCATTGGCATCCGCCGCGTTCATCAACACAAAGTTCTCGGGCAATACCGCCAGCAGCCAATAGTTGGAGGAAGTGCGGCTCTTGGTTTGGGTGATCTCGCGGTAGGTGATCATGCGCAGGTCAAACCCGTCTTTTTCGTCGTCCAGCATCTCCCCGGTGACGGAGTAAGGCCCGGGGAAGTATTTGGCATAACCGGTCAGATGCTCGCCGGTCATGGCGCTCTTCGTGTCGTAAGTCTTCTCCTGGTAAATGTTGAGCAAGGTCCCATAGGGGTGCCCAAGCTTCTCGCCCGAGTATCCTTTTTCGAAGGCTTCGAAGCGGCCTCCCCGATTGAGCACCGTCACCACTTTTGGCCACAGCTTGCCGGCAAGGCGCTGCCAGCGATCAACGTCGAACACAGCTTTCGGAAGATTGCGCCGCCCTTCAACAAAAATGCGCATCTCTTCCTCGTCGGCATCCGCTACTGCGTCCGACCCGTCTTCTTTTTCCCCGTAGGCAAGATCTGCCACCATCTTGATGTACAGATCGTCTGGGTGCGTAAGATCGCCATAATCGCCGAAGCCGCCCGGCCCAAAGCCCTTCAATTCCAGCGCTTCGGCCAGCGCAAGCAAAACCGCTTCCAGTGACAAAGGCGTATTTTGGCCATAGGCTGTCACTTCCGGCACAAGCGGGGCGATAGCTGGGTTACGCACCGGTTGAACCTTGAACGGGATGCTGGGGTGGCTCCCACCGAACTCCCAGCGCTCTAAAAACATGGTGTCCGGGAAGATGTAATCCGCATACATGCTCGTTTCGCCGATAAAGGCATCGATGACCACAAGCAAGGGCAGTTTCTTTGGATCGCTGAGAATGGGGATATTGGTATTCCCCGCAGGAAGCGAATAGGCCGGGGAGCCCATATATAGGAACATCGCCTTGACCGGGTAGGGATAGGCGTCGCCGATGGACGGCACGATTTCCTGGTAGATGTCGCTGGATAGCGGGTACCAGTTCCGTTTGGCGGGGTAGCCATCCCGCAGGAACAAAGTGCTCTTATCGTACTTCTCTCCATGGCGGATCAGGCTGGTGCCATAGGGAGCTTGAGCGCCGTCGGCTTTATTGATGTTGAACGGCTGGCCTGCCTTGCTTCCATCCGCCTTGTACGCGCTGAGTTTGCTTAGCCCGCCTTTCCAGTCATAGTTGCCGATCAAGGCGTTCAAGGTGTACCAGGAGAGCACGTTGTAAAACCCATTGGTGTGCTGGCTTACACCTCTGTGGATGTCGGCAACGGCTTTTTTCCCATGCCTGGTAAATTCCTGTGCAACTTCGGCGAGATCGTTTGGGTTTAAGCCGCTGATCTCTGCCCAGCCCTCCAGGCTGTGTTCGCGCGCTGATTCAGCAATGATCTGCAGCCCGGATTTAACGATAAAGTCCCGTAACCTGCGGCTTACAAATAAATCGCCATCCACTGCCAGGGTTGGGTCTTCGCTGTAAGGATCCACGGGGACCGGTTGCCCATCCACCAGGGATACGAAATAATCAAATTCATAGGTCTTTTCGGGATCGGTGGAGGTGGGGCGGATCTCCTTCTCGCGCAGGCCGATCTCGCTGGCCCGCAAGAACTTACCCGGCTTCCCGTGTTCATCGATCTTCACCAGCCAGGTTGCCTCAGTCCAGCTCGGCTCCCCTTTCGCCATGGCTGCGGCTTTGTTGGCAGAAGCCAGGAAGCCGGCGTCATAGCGTTCGTTATCAAAGATCCAGCGCATTAATCCCAAAGCAAGGGCGGCCTCGGTGCCCGGTTTGATCGGCAGCCATTTCCAGGCTTTCGCCGCAGTTTTGGAAAAGCGCGGATCCACCACCACCATCTTCATGCCGTGCTCAACTTGATTATTGGTTATTCCCCGAGCCCGGTAAGGCGGGCCGTAATTGCCTTCGAAAGGCGAAGCGCCCACGAAGATCACGAACTCGCTGTTCTGCACATCCCCTTGAAAATAGAATTTATCACCCCCAGACCATTTGCCGTCTATAAGTTTTTCCGACATGGCCTTGCCGGTGAAATACAGGCTCCCCTGGCACACCGTAGTATGCCCATGGGCATTGACCGATCCAAAGCCGGAATTGATCCAGCGTTTGATGAAGTGGCTTCTTCCATCTTTTAACCTGCCCCACACAAAAGCCACCTGGTTGTTCTTGGGTCCAAGATCCGGGTGGTCCGCATCGATCAGCTTATCTAAGTGTCGTGAAAACGTTTTTTTGAAATCTGTGACAAGGTCGCTTTTCTTGTCCGCATCGCTTTCGTCAACGATCTTCTTGACCTCAGCGGCCATTTGCTTGGCTAAATCAGGATCGGTAAGCGCGTAAGATTCCCTAAGGCCGGGAACCATGCCTTCGCCGAACAGATCCCCGCCATCGGTAATTTCGGCAATAGCCTGCTCGAAGGGTACTGTGATCCACTGGCCGGCCCCGCGTGCGGTGCCCGGCTTGCGCTTCATAACGCTGACGATGCGGTAAGGATCGTAAACGGTTTGAAGCCCGGCTTGCCCCTTTGGGCAGATGGCGCCTTCAATAATTGCGGCGTCTGCGATTGGGGTGTTGTAGTCGATATGCGGCATCATCGTCCACGGGGAATAAGGATTGCCATCGATCTTCGCAGCCACGCCCTCCACCAGCTTCACTTTGATCGGGCAGCCAGTGTTGCATTGCAGGCAAGCCGTGTAGATCTGGTTCTCCGGCAGTGACAGCAGGTAGCTATATTCCTCGCCGCCTTGAGCCAATACTTGCTGGACGAAGGGGATCGACCCCAGCAGGGCGGCGCCGCCCGCGGTTGCAGCCAGTTTGAGAAAATCTCGGCGGTTGATTTCACAATGTTCAGGTTGGACATTCGTGCCGTTTGTGTTCATGGCGGGCGGTGTCTCCACAACGTTTGGTTCCAGTTTTCCAGTCATATCAGGCCTTGCCCTTTTTTCGGTCTTGTCGGTAGAGCGGCAGGATCTCGCCGCCCAGCAATACACCCAGGGTCGCCATCCCCACGGTGCCGATGGTGACAGCCCATTCGACTGAGCTGGGGAAATAATCGAAGGTCAAGTGGGGTCCGCCAAAGGCAGTCGCCAGGCTTTCAATTTCTGGGATGGTCAGGGCGGGGAAAATGATCAAGCCGCGGGCGACCGCATAGCCGACCAGGAGAAAGACGCCCATCCAACCGATGAGCAGGGTTTTCTCAACCAGCCTTTTCTGCAGCAGCACCACCAAGGGAATAAACGTGCCAATTAACAATTGCAGGATCCAGAACGCCCACCAATAGGGGCCAAACAAAACCTCGCGGACCGCGGCCACGTTTTGCGGCACGTTTCCGTAAACACTCACCGAATAGTCAGCCCACATAAAATAGAGTTTCACCAACACCATGACTACACTGAGGATGCCCAGAATCCAAAGCTGCTGCTTGCGATTTGGATCATCTTTGGGACCCAAGAAGGCCAGGACCGACAACATCACCGCCGCGCCGGACGCAAATGAAAAGAAGGGAAACTGCACCGGGAAAAGGCCTACGTGCCAGAAGGGGCGGGCTGCCTGCACGCCCAATAGGGCTCCCACTGCCCCGGAAACGAAGAGTGACAGAGCCAGGCCGATCCCCATAAGTATTCTTAGCAGGCGGCCTTCGGGGTTGCGGATGGCCAGGAACAAACAAGCCAACATCAAGACGCCGAAAATTGTGTAACCCCACACCATCTGGAACATCACCGAACTCGGATTCCCTTGCAGGAAAACTTTCCAGATGCGTTCCATATGCCCCAGATCCAGGCCAATGGAGGTCAGGCCGGCGGCCAAAGTGACCAGCGCGGTCCACAGGGCAATTCGCCCGGTGCCCTTGAAGACGGGGATGCGAAACAAAAAGTCCAGAGTGGAGATCATGAAGGACCCCGCAGCCACCCCGGCAAAGAAAAGGTACATGGCTACCCAAAGACCCCAGACGACATAAGAGCCGTAGTTCGTGTTGGCATGGCCATTAACGAACCTGTCGTAGATTCCCCACATCCCGATCAACAGCGCAAGGCCTGCCAGGCCATACAAGAAGCGTTTAATATTCACTGTGGACTCCTTAGGTCAAATAGTAAACGCGCGGTTGGGTGCCCAGCTCTTCCTTGAGCCGCATCACATTCGGGCTGGCGATCAGATCGGCCACCAGAGAATCCTGGTCATTGGCGTCCCCGAAATACGTGGCGCGCCCGATGCAGGTGGTGGTGCAGGCCGGCAGCATGCCTTCTTTGAGCCGGTGCAAACAGAAATGGCATTTTCGAACGTTTCCGATGGGAGAGCTGTCGCCATCGTTGCGCTGGCGCGCCTCGCCATACTCGTAGCTGGCGGAGCGTTCATAAGCGCTGGCAGAGGGTTTACCGAAAATAATGCCTTCGAATTCCGCGGTTTCGTCTGTGTACAGTGCCCCGAAATCAAAGGTGCGCGCCCCATAAGGGCAGGCCGTCACACAATACCGGCAGCCGATGCATTGGTCGTAATCGATCACGACCACTCCATTCTCATCCTTATAGGTTGCATTTACCGGGCAGACCGGAACGCAAGGCGGCTCATCACATTGCATACACGGCCGCGGTAGGAAACGCATGGCCACGTTGGGATAGGTGCCTAATTCCTCGATCATCACTGGCCGGTAGACGACTCCGGGCGGTAATTTGTTCTCAACGACACAGGCAATGGTGCAGGCGTGGCATCCCAGGCATTTCCGCAGGTCAATCACCATCACCCAGCGCCGTTCTTCAACCGGCTTGGCCAGCGCTCGCTGCAGATCGCTCTGCATGCGCATGATCTGGTCGTCTTCCGGAGAAACCTCGAATTCCAGCGGCCGTCTTTCGATGGTGGTCTTGATGGCTGCCAGGGTTTTCTCTGGCGCCAGCTCTAGAGACCCCAGGAATGACACCGCCGCCCCGCTGAATTTTAGGAAATCGCGGCGCGACAGACTTTCGGTTGTTCTCTTTTTCATAGGAGGCCCTTCCCTGTGGATGCTGATTGGGATGGATGCGAGCTTCTTGTGCGTATGCCCACCATCATAAGTAAAGGAATCCCTTAAATAAGGGACATATGTCCCTCTAAAGACAGGTTACCCTCCCAATCAAGAACTGCTGATAAATAGCTTGACAAAGGAGTGTTTCTTTGATTTCTCTAGAATAGCTGTGCTATATATAACTGCTGTCAGCTAGTTAGCGACGTCGAGATAGGGGGATACGATGGCCTACACACTCAGCAACCTGCTGCAAGATATCTACACCGAACTCGGCCAGCTGCAAGCCGGCGCCGCCAGCGGCGGCAGCGCAAGCACGCTTGAGGATGCCGGCCTGGCCGGGCTGCATGCCGACAACAAATGGAAAGGCGGTACGCTGTTCGTGGCCCAGGCAGGCGCCGTCGCTCCCGAGAGCGAGTTCGCCGCCATCAGCGCCTACGACGGCGCCAGCGGCGAGTTCAGCCTGGCGGCCAGCCTGAGCGCGGCCATCGAAACCGGCGCCGGCCACTAGGCCAGCTAGTTATCGACGTCGAGAT
>DATBWP010000245.1:0-2585 GCA_036514735.1 Anaerolineales bacterium | reverse complement strand
CGATGTCGTTGACCGCCACGAGTTCCAATTCCTTTGAGTCCAGGATCAACCGTAGGGCGGCCCGGCCGATGCGGCCCAGACCATTAATCGCAATACGTGCCACAGGGCACCTCCGTAGAATGTGGGTGGAACTCGGCGATTATAGTTCCCGTTCTCGCATTCAGGTAGTGGTAATTGTCTCTTAGATATAACATGTTTAAGTACGTGGGTGTTACTTCACATGAGAATCGTGCGGTCTAAACCATTTGGCTGGCTTGCTGGCTGGCTTTTGTTTTTATCCTGGCTGCCTGTGCACCACCGCCCGGCGGACAAGAGCTAGTGGTGTTCGCCGCCGCGTCCCTCAGCGATGCTTTTGGCCAGATTGCCGTTGAGTTCGAAGTGGCCCACCCCTCCGTGAAGGTGCTGCTCAACCTGGCTCCCTCCTCCGAACTGGCGATCCAGCTTGCCGAAGGCGCCGCGGCCGACGTGTTTGCCTCAGCCAGCCAGGCCCAAATGCAAGTTGCGGCTGACCCCGGGCGCCTGGCCGGCCAACCCGTGGTATTTGCCACAAATCAACTCACCATCCTTGCCCCTGCCGATAACCCCGCGGACTTGCATACCCCCGCAGACCTGGCCAAGCCTGGGTTGCGGCTGGTGCTGGCTGCTCCTGGTGCGCCTGTGCGTCAATACAGTGATCAAAGAATCGCCTTGATGGGCGATGCGGTGTTCCAGACTGCGGTCTACGCCAACTTGGCCTCTGAGGAGCCGAATGTGCGCCAGGTGGCGACCAGGGTATCGCTGGGCGAAGCGGATGCCGGGATCGTCTACGCATCCGACGTCACCCCCGATATTGCTGGCCGGGTACTGCAAATCGCCATCCCGGCCGCGCAAAACGTGGTGGCCACCTATCCGATCGTGGTCGTGGGAGAGGCGCCAGGCGGTGAAGTGGCACAGGCTTTTGCGGATTTCGTCTTGGGCCCCGATGGCCAGTCTATTTTGCAGGAGTGGGGATTTGGAAATTAGAGATTGGAGAGAGAGCATCATCATTTTGAATTACGGACAAGGCCTTAGAAGCGGCGTCTTTTTTCCGTTGCGTATACCCCTACTGCGACTTGAACGCAGGTCTCTGCCTCCGGAGGGCAGCGCTCTGTCCACTGAGCTATAGGGGCTTACGGGGTTTACGCAAAATTCTATCATGGGCCAGAATTGCTCGATTGATATAATGGATTTGCAGGGCGAGGGCTTGAGGACGGATTGAGGTATTAAAGTAAAGCCACCAGCCTTACCCCTCGGACTGATGGCAATGGGTGGACGGGTTTTTGCTCGGGCTCTACTGTTATAAGGGAAGATGTCGTTCTGCGATATAGACACGTGTACTTAACGCATAGGCATTTGTACTGTGGCCAAACGGCTGCTGAAAACTACAGGCGAAGTTAATGAGGCAGGAATGAGCTTAGCGAATCCGCCTGAAGACAAAATCCGCGTCGCCATCCTGGACGATCATCAAAGTGCGCTGGATGGCCTCATCTCGCGGCTTTCCGCTAAGGAAAATATTCAGGTGGTCGGTACTGCCGCCTATGGGAACGAGCTGGATTCCCTACTGGGGCAGCACCAGATCGACGTCCTGGTCCTGGATGTCGGTGTTCCGAACTCGGCACAGGATAGCAGCCCGTACCCCATCCTTCACATCCTGCCCCGCCTGCGCAAAACCTACCCGCAGATGGCCATCCTGGTGATTTCCATGCACGATCAGCGCGCCTTGGTTAAGGCAATCCTGGATGCCGGCGCCACCGGCTACATCCTCAAAGACGACAGGCAAGCCAGCATCCAATTGGCTGAAGCGGTGACCCTGGTCAACACCGGCGGAATCTACCTGTCTGAGAAACTACGCTTCTTGTTGGTGGACAGTAACGCTAAGGACGACCACCTCTGGCTAAGTGCGCGGCAACGCGAGGCGTTGTCCCTGGCCGCGGCTTACCCGGATATCACCACAGAGGCCTTAGCGGCCCGGATGAACATCGCGCCCTCCACCGTGCGCAACCTGCTCTCGAAAGCCTACAAGCGGCTCCACGTGCGCAACCGTTCTGCGGCCACCGAAAAGGCGCGCGCCCTCGGCCTGATCGCTCCCTATGTTCCTGGGGCTAACCTCACAAATTAAGGGGAATGTCCGCGCCCACTTTGGTGAAAAGGTTGTGCACAGGCGCGATCAAGGTCGCCAGAAGTTTGGCCAGCGGGGCCGGGTTGGTGAGGACGATGCCAGCCAACAGTCGCTCCGCTTGCGCATGGCGCAGCATGAGCTCTCTCACGCAATAACTGATCGCTCCGCAGCTCACCAGGATAGACTGCGCCTCAGCTAGCGCAAGCGGGTCGCTCGCCTGGTTGCGCAATTCGATAAAGAGCGCCTGCTGGGGGTGGGCCACCCTGCTAGCGAAGAGGATTGGCAGTGGTGACCGCCCTTGCAGCCAGTCCACATTGGCGGGGCTGGCCAGGCAATCATTAAGATCGTCGTGAATTTGCATGATCTCGCCGAAAAGTTCGCCGAATTGCTTCAACCGGTCGGCTGTGCCGATTTCGGCGCCTGCACATAAGGCGCCGAGATAGAGACC
>DATBWP010000244.1:0-4647 GCA_036514735.1 Anaerolineales bacterium | reverse complement strand
TTCCTGGCGGCGCCATTCTTCAATGCGCCGCCGTACACGATCGCCGATATTGAGCGCATTGCCATCATCGGGCTGGCGGCCGGCACCAGCGCCCGGCAGATCGAGGCCGTGTTCGGGGACATTCCCATGGATGGCTATGAGTTGGACCCCAAGATCATCGCAGTGGGGCGTGAATATTTTGGCATGAACCAGCCCAGCCTGAACGCCATCGCCCAAGACGGGCGCTGGGGCTTGGAACACAGCGGGCAAGTCTATTCGCTGATCGAGATCGATGCCTACCGCCCGCCCTATATTCCGCCGCATTTGACCACCGTGGAATTCTTCGAAGTAGGCCGCCAGCACCTCACTGAAGATGGAGCCATTGCTATCAACGTGGGCCGCACCCCCGAAGACCGGCGGCTGATCGAGGCGCTGGTGGCCACCCTGCAAGAAGTATTCCCCAGCGTGCACGTCATTGATATCCCCGATACTTTCAACTCGATCGTGTATGCCACGCGGCAGCCGACTTCCTTTGCCAATTTGCAAGCCAACTATGAGCTGCTGCAGGGGCAGGACGGCGTGCACCCATTGCTGCTGGCGTCCCTGGAGCGTGCCCTGGCGAACCAGCAGCCAACGCCCAATGGCGGCCTGGTGTTGACCGATGAACGCGCCCCGATCGAATGGATCATCAACACCATGGTGCTGAACTTTTTAATGTCGGATGGCGTGGAGGAACTGCAATGAAGCCAAACAGTTTATGGACCGGCGCGCTCAGTTGGCTGATCACCCTGTTGGTGCCGCTGCTTCTGCTCATGACCTCCATCCGCCTGCTGCTGACTCCGACCTTTGTGGACCTTGAATATTCCATGCCAGGTTTCCCGGAAGATACGTATGGTATGAGCTTCAATGAGCGCCGCGTGTATGCGAAATCGGCGCTGGACTATATCCTCAACGATGAACCCGTTTCCTTTCTTGGCGAGCAGCGCTTCGAGGATGGCTCCCCGCTCTACAACGAACGCGAGCTGGGCCACATGCAGGATGTGAAGGACCTGACCCAGATCGTGCTGGATGTGTGGCTCTTGCTGCTGGCGCTGTTGGTCGCCATAACCCTGGCCGCCCGGCGCCTGGGCTACTGGGAAGCGGTGCGCCGCGGCTTGCAGCGCGGGGGACAACTGACCGTGGGGCTGATCGTTATTGTGCTAATTATCGTAGCCCTGAGCTTCAACGCCCTGTTCACCAGCTTTCACCGCATTTTCTTTGAAGGGGACACTTGGTTGTTCCAGTTCAGCGACACGCTGATCCGCTTGTTCCCGCTGCGCTTTTGGCAGGATGTGTTCATCGCCCTAGGCGCGCTGACCTTGCTGGGCGGGGCGGCCTTGTGGGCGCTGACCAGGAAAAAGACGAAGGATGAAGGCTAGGAGAATCTACAAGTTTCTGGTTGCTGATACTACAGGGTTGAAGGTTTATATCGAATATATCTAGAGATAAACCTTCAGGGAAAATGGATAATGGAGGTATCGGGTATTTTATTTCTAGCTATTTGCACCAAAATTGCGCCCACTTAATAGGGAAGGCGACTCGGTAGTAAAATCAAGGAGATTGCATTCTGGGCTCTTTGTCCTTCCTCCAGATTTGCTATACCCCCCCAACCCCCAGCGATTAGCGCACTTCAGTCGAGGATAGTGTTGACCTCCGCCGAATTTTATCGAAAATTTATCCAGCCCCCCGCAATTGGCAGGCCGGATCTCGATCGAAGGGCATGGCTCATTAATGTAATTCTTGCTGCAAGCTCCCTTTTCCTGCTCGGATTAGCCATTATCGAATGGATCGTCAATCCAAATGCATACCTGGAACTTTATACTCTTGGTGGCATTTTGCTCTTTCAGGCCTGCATTTGGTTTGTTCACCTGCGGGCGGGAACGAATTGGGCGGGAAGGTTAATGGCTGTTGGTTATTGGGGAGTCTTATGTCTCGTCGTGCTGTTTTCGGCTGGTATAAATAGCGCATCGCTCTTTGCCCAAATTCTTTTGATCTTAATTGTGGGCCTAATCCTTGGGGGAAGGGAAGCCCTTCTCTTGGCATTATTAACAGTTATGTTCAACTTTGGGATGCTATATCTGGGGGCGGCAGACCTCCTACCGGAACCACTGCTGCGCGAACCCGACAGTATGCGCTGGGCTATTCATTCAGTGAATCTTTTCATGGCAGGGACCTTAATCTATTTTGCAAATCGAGCCGAGAAGAAAGTCCGCGAGCAAGTCCAGTTGTTGCAGGCTAAAAGTGATATTGACCGGGCGATTCTTTCCAGCTTTGATTTGGGATCGAACGTGAGCACCTTGCTCAAGTATGTGGTCGCGCAATTGCAGGTCGATGCGGCTAACTTAATGTTGTTCGACCCGCCTACATATATGTTGCGATCCTTTGCCTGTATCGGATTCAAAACGGAGCGGTTTGCGGACCGCCACATCAGGCTCGGAGAGGGGCATGCAGGAACTGCTGCTCTTGAAAACCATCCCGTGCATGTCGATAATTTGGCTAATCAGAACGATAACCCGCGGTTGGCCTCCGCTGCCATTGAGGAGGGATTTGTCAGCTATTACGCTCTGCCCTTAATCGCTAAGGGCCAGATCAAGGGCGTGCTTGAGGTCTTTCACAGTTCCGCGCTGGATATAAGTGAGGAATGGCATCGCACTCTTGAAACGTTTGCCTCACAGGCCACGATTGCAATTGACACGGTCACCTCTTATGAGGGTTTGCAGAAGGCGAATGCCGAAATGATCCTTTCCTATGATGCGACCATCGAGGGCTGGTCGCATGCGCTTGATCTGAGAGATAGGCTAACCGAGGGACACACCCAGCGAGTTGCGGATTTATCGGTCTGGTTTGCCCGCAAAATCGGAGTAAGCGAGAAGGACCTGGTTCATTTCCGGAGGGGAGCCTTGTTGCATGATATTGGCAAAATGGCTGTCCCAGATCAGATTTTATATAAGCGCGGCAAACTGAACAAGCGGGAATGGGCGCTCATGAAACTTCATCCACAGCATGCACAGGAGATGCTAACTAAAATCCGCTATTTGCATGAGGCTATTGATATTCCCTACTGTCACCATGAGAAGTGGGACGGCAGCGGGTATCCCCAGGGCCTTAAGGGAGAGGAAATTCCCTTGGCGGCACGCATATTTGCGGTTATCGACGTGTACGACGCGCTCACCAGCGACCGGCCTTACCGCAAGGCCTGGACGAGAGCGGAAGCTATGAATTACATCCGTGAACAGTCAGGAAAGCATTTCGATCCAAAGGTGGGCCAAGAATTCCTGAAGTTGGATCTTGATAGCTAGGGCGTGTGAAAATTCGGGATTGTGGGGATATTGTCCAGGCTATACGTTTGGAATATAGGGAGAAAGCCCTTTCAGCAAAAAATCTACAAACGACAGATTATTGAGGGTAAGCAAAGCCAACAAGACCAGCAAGGCGGCTTGCAATACCTTGTTATCTGCGAAGGCGCTCAACCCCAGGGCGGCAAAGAAAACCAGGGCGTAAGTCCAATCGGCGGCGTACAGAAACGGTTCAAAGCCGTAAAAGAAGTGGAAAACAAAATTGAAGGCCAGGCAGCCTAAAAAGGCCAGGCCAAATCGATTCGTGGCGGTTAATCCTTCCCGGCGCAATGAATAGGCAAAAGCGCCCAGGGCGCCCAGCAGCAAACCAACCCAGAGCCAGACGGCGATCTTTCCCGGGCCGATGAAGGCACTGGAGCGCTCACCCAACATAAAGTTAAACTTGGGGAATTCGCCGCGCACGTCGCGGTTGTAATTCAGCAAAAAGGGTTGTGGCGCGATGACGCTAAAGAGGAACATATCGCGGGTGACGATGCCGGCACGGGCCGTCCAGTCTTGCACTGTGCTGCCCAGCTGGTAATGCTGGCTCTCCACGCCATAGGCCGACGGGTCGAAAAAGAAAGCCGAATCCGGAAACAATTGCCGGGAGAGCAGGTTGAGCGCCGCGCCCAGGCCTACGATCCAGAGGACAAATAGTAGCGCCCGTCTGACCTTTAGCTCGACAATGATCAGCCCAACCATATTTTGCACTAAATTTGAAATGGTGACGCCAAAGGCAGCCAGGCCGGTGAGCACCAGCCAACGTAAACGCGGTCCGTTTTGCAGAAGGACGAAGAATAGGATGAGCAGGAATGCTGAAAAAAGATAAGTTTCGGCAAGGGCATTGAAAACTAGATTCGTGGTCGAGATGCCCAACAGTGCGGTGAACAAAAAGGCAAAGTTGGCGTTGCGAGTGGCCCGAACCAGAAAAAGCCAGGCTAGGAAGAGGCCGGCGCTGCCCACCAGCGCCAGCAAAAAGAGCAGGGCGTTAATGGGCTGAGCAGCGAACAGCAGGGAGATGGCGAAGACCGCCGGCCGCAGGATGAGGAAAGCCAGAGGGTGAATGGCGCGCATCTCCATCTGGGTGCCGCTCTTGCCGGCCAGGCGCAGCTGCCATTGGTGGCTGTCGGCGGCGAAAAAGACGTTGTTGGTGTTGAAGTCCTGCCGGTTGAAGACGTTGGCGAGGGTGAAATACACGATGAAGAACAGGGCCGCCAGCAGCAGGCCGCGGGCGTGCTCGCCCAGAAAGAACACAACGCGCGCAGCCCGAGTAGGTAACTGCGTGACCAGCAGC
>DATBWP010000243.1:0-4062 GCA_036514735.1 Anaerolineales bacterium | reverse complement strand
GCCGCCCAAAGCTTCCACGTCAGCGCGGTCGTCGGCCACTGCCAGGGCCGTGTTGATGCCCGCCTTATACACCACGATGTACGAGTCAGGAATGACATCGAGATCATCCGGGATGATCAGCGGCCGCGGTCCGTCGGGAGGTGGTGGGGTGACTGTAGCTTTGGGCGGAACAAACGAAGTTGGCGCGCCAACCGCTGATCCAGGGTGGGCTTGGACCAGGCTGCTTGGGTTAAAGCCCAGCATACCTGTTAGCAGGCTGAGTGTAAGGAGGGAGACGAAAATACCGCTAAATGTTGACCGGTGTAACATTTGTCCCAACCCTCGAAAGGTTGGGACTCCAGGTCTGGCGGATAGCGGTGATGAGGCGGAAGCCCGATAAAGTACGCCCGCCAGAACAACTTCATTCTAAGCCGAAAACTCCAAAAGTCAATTAATTTCGGACAGCCATTTTGAATCATCAAAGCGCTTTCATCGCGGCTTAATTCACCAATGGTTATAATCATCGCGTTTTGACCTGTGAGATGAAATATATTTTGATACGCGCCCTGATTGGAATATTACTTGTGGTTGGCGGGTTTTGGTTGTTTTCCTTTGGATCTGGCGTTATGCAAGCGCACGCGCAACAACCCACTGTGGCTGTAGCCACAGTTACCGGCACCCCGATTGGCCCTTATATCCAAGTTAATTCCGACCAGGATGAGGGCGTCAACGTGCGCTCCGGTCCGGGTGTGGAATACCCGGCTGTGGGCCTGCTGGTCGTCGGCGAGCAAGCGCCAGCCAAGGGCCGTTCAGCCGCCGGGTTGTGGATCCTGGTGAATTATGCAGGTGTTGAGGGTGGCCTGGGTTGGGTGTATGCGCCACTGGTAACTTTGTTTCCCCTTTCTGCCAGCCTGCCAATCATCGAGCCGCCACCCACGCCCACGCCGCGGGTCACGCCAACCATCAATCCCACCATGGCAGCTCAGTTTATTTTGGAGATTCCCGCAACCAGGCTGCCCACCTTCACCGCAGTTGATCCGCTCCAGATCCCTGAGTACGAGCAGACAGGCACGGGGAGGGTGGGCGGCATTCCCATCGGCATGTTCATCACCGGCCTGGGGCTGATGGGATTGTTCGGGGCTGCAGTGGCTTATTTACGCGAACGATAGGTCAAGATATAAAAAACGGAGTCGAGGCTTTAGCCGGTGGTCTTAAAACAGACTAGGTCTCTATTCTTTTAATCCGACAGGAAATAAAAAGAGGGCCTCCACGTTGGAGGCCCTCTTTATCATTTATGTACTAGCTTCCTCAGCAGTTGCAGCCTTCGCCGTGGGCATGTTCGGGCGCGTCTTCGCCGTCGGTGCGGAAGGATTGCCCGCATCCACAAGCCGAGGTGGCATTGGGGTTTTCGATCTTGAAGCCGCTGGCCATAATGTCATTCACATAATCGATGTTGGCGCCGCGCAGGTAATTGATGGACACTTCGTCCACCACCACGCGTACCCCGTGTTGCTCCAACACAATGTCGGTTTCGCGTGGGTTGGACTCCAGGGCCATACCGTATTGGTGACCTGAACAGCCTCCGCCGGTGACGAACACGCGCAGGGCGTGGCCTTCAACTTTGCGGTCTTTCACTAAGCTGCGCACCGCTTCAGCAGCGGCCTCGGTTAACGAAAGCTCGGGGCTTTTGATCTCAGTTTTGGGTTCGCTTTGGATCTCGGTTAATGCCATCTCGACGCTCGCTTTCTTAGGCAATTTCTATCAATTTTATCAATTAAATATCGCATGTCAACCAATTGCCTTCTCCATTCTCCATTCTCCAATCTCTAATCTCTAATCTCCAATTCCCCTCTCACCACCATCCCCTTTAGCGTCTCTATTTCAGGTCCCCACAGGGCATCATGTTCGCGGAAAGGGATGGCCGCCCGGATGTGCCGGTGGGCTCTCACTACGCCTGTCCCCGCCTTCGCCTGCGGGCTCTGCCGCAGCCTCAGGTCTAGGGCGCGGGCCGCACAGGTAAGTTCCAGCGCCAGCACGTGCGCAGTGTTTTGCGCTACCTGCCAGGCATGCCTGGCCGCTGTCATGGAGTTGGCGTTATGGTCTTCCTTGCCCGCCGAGGTAGGTAGGGAACGCACCGAATCGGACCCGGCCAGGCCTTGGTTTTCCAGCACCAGGGAGGCAGCCGTGTATTGCAGCAGCATCACACCGGAATTCACGCCGGCTGTTTGCCCGTTAGCTACCAACATCGGGGGCAGTCCTCCATTCAGGTGGCTGTCCAACAGGTGATAGCAGCGCCTCTCCGAAATTGCCGCCACCTCGCTTAACGCGATCTTAAGGAAATCCATCGCCAGGCCTACCGGTTCCCCATGGAAATTACCGCCGGAAAGGCTGACTCCTGGACCGAACAGCAAGGGGTTATCTGTGGCTGCGTTGATTTCTTTCTCGATGATCGCGCGCACATAGGTCAAGGTCTCACGCGCCGCGCCTTGCACCTGCGGCGCGCAACGCACCGAATACACGTCTTGTACCCTCCCTGCGCTGTCCAGCAAAGTGCTCCCCTGGCCGAGGGCACGGATTCGGGCTGCCACCTCGATCTGTCCGGGATGGCGGCGAGCTTGGTGCAAGCGCTCGTCGAAAGCTGCCGAGGCGCCTTGCAGTGCTTCCAAGCACATGGCTGTGTTAAGTTCCGCCGCGTTCAACAGCAGCTCCGCCAACGAAATGGTGAGCGCGGCTAAGGCCGCAGAGAAGGAGGCGCCGTTAGTGAGGGCCAGGCCCTCTTTGGGCCCAAGCACCAAACGTGGGATGTTCGCTGCTGCCATGGCGGCTTTGCCGGTCAGCCGCTGGCCTTTGTAACTAGCCCACCCGGATTCACCTTCGCGGTCGTTCTCGTCGGTGCTCAGCACCAGGGCGAGCTGGGCCAGCTGGGCCAGGTCCCCGGAGGAACCCAGCGAACCTTGCGAGGGGATGCAAGGCGTCACGCCCAGGTCCAGCATGGCCAGCAGGGTCTCCACTAATTCCGGCCGCCCCCCGGAAAAGCCCCCCGCCAGTGTGTTGGCACGGATCAGCATGGCAGCCCGCACCACCTCTGCTGGTAATTCAGGGCCGGTGGCTACCGCGTGGCTGAGGATGAGGTTGCGGTTTAACCTGGTGGTGTCCTCTGGGGAGATTTGCTTATCGGAAAAAATGCCAAAGCCGGTGTTGATGCCGTAGACCGGTTTGCCTGCCTCAACCATCTCAGTAACCCAAGCCTGGGCCTGCTGCACTCGCTCGCGGGCCGTCGCGGCGAGCTGCACTTGCGCTTCGCCGGCCGCCACACTTTTGATCTCTGCCAGGGTCAGGTGCTCGCCGTCGATCACCACTTGTTTCATCTTCAGTTCTCCGTCACTTTCGGTTTGTCATTCCGAGGAGGGCCAAAGGCCCGACGAGGAATCCCTTTCGAAAAACCTAGATCGAACGCGTTGGACATTCGCGTATTGGAAAAGGCGGACTAGTTTCACTTTCCCTTCATCGCTCGCGCTATTTCGCGTTCGGCGTCCCGTTTGGCGATGTCTTCGCGCTTATCCCACTTCTTCTTGCCGCGCGCCACGGCCAACTCCAGCTTGGCGCGGCCATCCTTAAGATAGACCTGCAGGGGCACGATGGTGTTGCCCTTGCGCTGGGTTTCCTCCCACAGCACATCGATCTCCTTACGGTGCAGCAGCAATTTGCGCTCTCTCAGCGGGTTATGCCCGCTGGAACTGGCTGGGTTATACGGCGCGATATGCGCGTTCACCAGCCAGGCTTCGCGGCCATCGGTGCGCACGTAGGCTTCCTTCAAGCTCACCTGCCCGGCGCGGATGGATTTGATCTCAGAGCCGCGCAGCGCCAAGCCGGCTTCGAATTTCTCTAAGATGAAATAATCGTGGGTGGCTTTTCGGTTGCGGGCGAGGACTTTCTCGCTCATAGGCACGCGATTCTAGCACGGATTGGTTTGCGATCCTCAGTGCCAGCTTACTTCATCGCTCGCCACACCGCATCCAAAGCCTCTAGGGCAGACCGGCGGTGGATCTCCTTGGCTTCCTCGGAGAGCTCCCAGGTGCTTTC
>DATBWP010000242.1:0-3306 GCA_036514735.1 Anaerolineales bacterium | reverse complement strand
GATCTTCAATGCCAGTATTTGGCATGAGGGCGAATAGTCGAGGAGAACCATGGGACTAAAACCAGATCATTGGATCGAAAAGATGGCTCGCGAGCACCGCATGATCGAGCCCTACGAGGTCAACCAGGTGCGAAAGGGTGTGATCTCCTACGGCGTATCCTCGTATGGTTACGACATCCGCGTGGCAGACGAGTTCAAAATCTTTACCAATGTGTTTTCTGCGGTGGTGGACCCCAAGAACTTCGACACAAAATCCATGGTGGATTTCAAAGGGGAAGTTTGCGTCATCCCGCCGAATTCCTTTGCGCTGGCGCGCACGGTGGAATATTTCCGCATTCCGCGCGCCGTGCTCACCGTTTGCGTGGGCAAGAGCACTTATGCGCGCTGCGGCATCATCGTAAATGTGACGCCGTTCGAGCCTGAGTGGGAGGGTTACGTCACCCTTGAAATTTCCAACACCACGCCACTGCCGGCACGCATCTATGCCAACGAAGGCATTGCGCAAGTCCTGTTCTTCGAAGGTGACGAAGAATGCCGGGTCTCATACGCCGACAAAAAAGGTAAATACCAGAAACAGCAAACTATTGAGCTGCCAAAGTTATAGATTTGCTGGTCGGGGAGCTATCCGTCACTCATCTTCAAGAGTGATGAATGGCTTGATGGCCTCATAGGTCCGCGGTCCAATACCTGGCACTTCTTGCAACTCTTCCAAGCTCGAAAAAAGCCCGTGAGCTTCTCGGTAAGCGATGATGCTATGTGCCAGTGTGGGGCCGATCCCCGGCAGCTGATCCAGGTCGGCAAGGCTGGCCGTATTGAGGTTGATGGGGAAAACAGCAGTGGGTTCAAGACCGGTTACCGGGAAGGCGCCAGTTGCGGCGCTCGGTTCGGCCCGGGTAGGCGCGGGCAGCAGCGTGATCGGCTGGCCGCGGCGGGGCGCCACCAGCAGCAGGATCAGCCCGGCAGCCGCCAAGCCGCATACCACGCCGTAGGCGATCCACCAGGCTGGCTTCAAATTTAGATCCTGATTTCCCCTGGACATGAGTGTGATTATACGTGGATCTGCAAGCTACATCGTATAATCTTTCTGCCAGACCGTAAAATTAACAATGGGACTTAACCTCACTAAGAAACTGATCCAAAGCCATTTGGCCGAGGGTGTGATGCAACTTGGGGAGGAGATTGCCATCCGCATCGATCAAACGCTTACTCAGGATGCCACGGGCACGTTAGTGATGCTAGAGTTGGAAGCCATGGGATTGCAACGCGCCCTAACGGAAGTAAGTGTCCAATACGTCGATCACAACCTTATCCAGGCAGACCATAAGAACCCAGACGACCACTTGTTTTTGGAAAGCGCCGCGGCGCGGTTTGGGTTGTGGTTTAGCCGCCCGGGGAATGGCGTGAGCCATCCCGTTCACATGCAAAGGTTCGGCGTACCCGGCAAGACCTTGCTGGGATCAGACAGCCATACGCCAGCTGCCGGCGCGCTGGGCATGCTGGCCATAGGCGCCGGCGGCTTGGATGTAGCCATGGCTATTGCCGGCGAGCCTTTCTACTTGAAAATGCCGAAGGTGTGGGGTATCAAGGTGGTTGGCATGTTGCCCGATTGGGTGAGCGCCAAAGATGTGATCCTTGAGATGCTGCGTCGCCATAATGTGGATGGGGCGATTGGCAGCGTTCTGGAATACTATGGCCCCGGCTTAAGTGAGCTAAGCGCCATGGATAGGCATGTGATTGCCAACATGGGCACCGAACTGGGGGCGACTTCGACTGTGTTCCCATCCGACGGCGTAGTGCAAAGCTTTCTGGTGAGCCAGGGACGTGGGTTCGAATGGGTGGAATTGAAAGCTGAGGCAGATGCGACTTACGACCAAGAAGAAGAAATCGATCTTTCTACTTTGGAGCCCTTGATAGCGTTACCCAGCAGCCCCGGTAAGGTACACACAGTGCGCGAAGTGCGTGGAGAGAATATATATCAGGCCTACATCGGCTCTTCCGCCAATCCTGGCTATCGCGATTTTGCTATGGCGGCCAAGATGGTGGAAGGACGCAAAATTGCCGACGGTGTGTCGTTTGACATAAACCCCACCTCGCGCCAGTTACTGGAAGAGCTCATTCGTGATGGCCATCTTGGCTCGCTTATCCACGCCGGTGGGCGCCTGCACCAGGCTGGCTGCAATGGATGCATTGGCATGGGTCAGGCCCCGGCCACAGGGCGCAACAGCTTGCGCACTGTGCCCCGTAATTTTCCTGGTCGCTCTGGTGAAAAAGAAGACAGCGTTTTTCTATGCAGCCCAGAAACAGCCACGGCTTCGGCGCTCAAGGGGGTTATCACTGATCCGCGTACTTTGGATTTTCCCCAACCAAAGATAGACGTGCCCCGACAGCGAATCGTTAATCACGACATGCTCAAAGCCCCGTTGCCAAGAAGTGAAGCCGAACAGGTGCAGTTGGTAAAAGGCCCAAATATCCAGTCTTTGCCATATTCACAGCCCCTCCCTGGCCGGCTAGAGATCCCCCTCTTGCTCAAGGTAGGCGATGATGTTTCCACCGACGAGATCTTAGCTGGTACAGTGAAAGTGCTGCCCTTCCGCAGCAATATTCCATTGATCAGCCAATTCACATTTGAAACTGTTGATGCCACCTATGCCGCTCGCGCCAAGGAACAGCGCAAGGTAGGCGGCCATGCCGTTTTGGGCGGGGAAAATTATGGCCAGGGATCCAGCCGGGAACATGCCGCTATCGCCCCGCGCTATTTGGGTCTGGCCGTGGTTATTGCAAAGAGCTTTGCCCGCATCCACCGCCAGAACCTGGTGAATTATGGCATCCTTCCTATGCTGCTCAAGTATCCTTCGATTTACAATTGGTTGGAACAAGGCGACACGGTTATTTTGAATGGGTTGCGAACCTGGTTGTCGCTTTCCCAGATTGGAGACGAACTCGAATTAGAAGTCAAAGATAAGGATATGAAGTTCATCGTGAATCACGATCTAAGCCAACGAGAGAAGGCCTTAGTGTTGGCGGGTGGATTGGCAAACTGGGTGCGCGATCGCCAACAATTCATGGAAATATAGTGACAGGCACACTGCTAAACATCGTTACCGTGTTGGTCGGTGGCACCCTGGGATTGGTCTTTGGGTCGCGGTTACCCGATCGCCTCCGCCAGACCGTAGTGGCTGGGCTGGGTTTGTTTACCCTGGCTTATGGACTGGTCATGTTTGCGGAAACCCAGAATCCGATCATCGTGCTGGCAGCCTTGTTGTTCGGTGGGCTGTTGGGTGAGTGGTGGCAGATCGAGGCCGGGTT
>DATBWP010000241.1:0-6168 GCA_036514735.1 Anaerolineales bacterium | reverse complement strand
CACGTTCCCTGATTGCCTGACCGCCCGCTCGACTAATCGATTCTTGACTAAGTAAATTCATCCATGGCCAAACTCACCGAACTAAAGCCCGTTGGGCATATCACCACTGACGCCGTCGGCCCTTCTGGCAAGCGGGTTTTCTACATCCAGGCCTGGAAGGATGACCGCACCATCACGCTCACCTGTGAGAAGACGCAGATCCAAAGCCTGGCGGTTGGCGTGGAGCAGTTCCTGGCGGACGTGAACACCAAGTTCGCCGACCTGCCCGATGCCTCCGCCGATTACGATGAAGACCAGATGCACGTGCACCCGCCGGTGGAGCCGCTGTTCCGCGTGGGCCAGCTCGGCCTAGGCTACGACCCGGACGCCGACCTGGTGGCCTTGGAACTGCGCGAATTGGCCGAAGGGGAAGAAAAAGCCAAAGAGGAGCTGGACATCGTGCGCCTGTGGTGCACCCGTTCGCAGTTGCGCGCCCTGGCCAATTGGGGCCTGGAGATCGCCGCCCGCGGCCGGCCGCTGTGCCCGCAGTGCGGCCAACCCATGGATCCCGCTGGCCACTTCTGCGCCCGCAAGAACGGGCACAAGCATTAAGGCGTTCCACTTGTCATTCCGAGCGGCCTGATAAATTAGTATCCGTTGGAGACTCAACCAAGCGAGGAATCCATATAGCGTAGTCTTCCGAATAAGCGGATTCTGCAAATCATGGCGCGCACTCTCAGAATGGAAAAAGACAAAATACTCAAATACCTCGCCACAGGAGACATCACCGTGATCGGCCAGTTCACCTGGGGCAGCAATTACACCTTCCTCACCAAAGTAAGCGGGGACGGGAGCGAATTCGAGGCCGTGTATAAGCCGCAGCGCGGCGAGCGGCCGCTGTGGGATTTCCCCGCCGAGTCCCTGGCCGGCCGCGAAGTGGCTGCCTTCCTGGTGAGCGAGGCTTTGGGCTGGGACCTGGTGCCGCCCACTGTCTTCCGTGAGGATGGGCCGCTGGGTGCCGGCTCGCTGCAGCACCACGTGCCGCACGACCCTGAGCAGCACTACTTCACCTTCGATCGTAAAACCCGGAAACGTCTGCGCCAGGTAGCCGCTTTCGACTTGTTGGTCAACAACGCCGACCGCAAAGGCGGCCACATCCTGCTGGGTGATGAGGGCAAGCTCTGGCTCATCGACCATGGCATCAGCTTCCACGCCGAACCCAAATTGCGCACCGTGGTCTGGGATTTTGTCGGCGAAGACTTCCCCGATGATCTGCTGCAAGACCTGCTGCGCCTGCAATCCCAATTAACCCCAAATAGCGCTTTGCTTAGCGCGTTAGCGCCTTACCTCCACGAGGATGAACTGGCCGCACTGGAGGCGCGCCTGGCGCAGTTGCTGGCCGAGCGCCGCTTCCCCGCCCCTCCCGAGGATGTGCGCGCCACCCCCTGGCCGCTGGTGTAAAAAACAGACCCTGGCAAGCCAGGGTCTGTTTTTTTTTATGATTGGCGCTCTTGCTCATGGGCAGATGTAATTTTGGTTCTTATCGTAGTAGCAAGTCGATGTCGGGCTTGGTTTTGGTTTTGGCGTTGCCGTTGGTGTCTCCGTCGGGTCGAGGCTTTCATCCGGGTCGACGGTGGCGGTCGGTTCCGCCGGGTAAACGGGCGCTGCCCGCCGGTGCGCAGGCAGCAATTAAGATTGTTAATAAGAGAAGCTGAAGCAAACGGCGAATTGGTTGCTTCATGGTGGTCTCCTCTGAAGCGAATGTTAAGGACAGTTTACTCCCAATTAATCGGCTAGTTGCTACGATTTAGTCCCTGTCTGGCGGCCCTTTGTGGCGCTCCACTGTACCATCCGAGTACAATCCCCTCATGAAAAAGTGGCAATTTTGGCTGGGCGTGGTCATCAGCGTATTTTTTCTCTGGCTGGTGCTGCGCGACCTGGATTTCGGCGCCTTCTGGGCCGAGATGCAGTCCGCCAACTACTGGTGGCTGCTGCCCGGCGTGGGCGTGTACATGCTGGCCGTATGGGTGCGTGCCTGGCGCTGGCATTACCTACTGCGCCCCCTGAAAGCTATCCCCACCGCCAGCATGTTCCCCATCGTGGCCATCGGCTATATGGGCAACAACATCTACCCGGCCCGCGCCGGCGAAGTGTTGCGCGCCGTGGTGCTCAAGCGCCGCGAGGGCGTGGCCATCTCCGCTTCGCTGGCCACCATCATCGTGGAACGCATCTTCGACGGGGTGGTGATGCTGGCCTTCATCTTCGTCAACCTGGGCGAACTGGCCCGCATCACCGCCGGCCAGGCCGACACGGTAAACGCCAGCATCCGCATCCAGCTGCTGGCTTTCTGGGGCAGCGTGGCTTTCTTCGGAGCGCTGCTGGTCTTCCTGCTGGCGGCCATGTTCCCGGCCGCCAGCCAAAACCTCCTGGCCTGGTTTACCGCCCGACTAGTGCCACAACGTTTCCGCAAGGCGGTGCTGGAGGTGGGCGCTCGCTTCCTGGGCGGCCTCGAATCGCTGCGCTCCCCGCTGGAGATCCTGATGGTGTTCCTCACCTCCGTGGTCATCTGGCTGCTGGAGACCGGCAAATATTGGTTCGTGATGCACGCCTTCAATTTCGAAGTTTCCTTCTTTGCACTGATGCTGATGAACGGCGTAGTAAATCTTGCTACAACCCTCCCCTCCGCCCCAGGCTACGTGGGCACCTTCGATGCGCCCGGCATCGCCGTGCTCGAAGCCTACGGCATCCCGCACGCGCTGGCCAGCAGCTACACCTTCGTGCTGCACTTCGCCTTGTGGCTGCCCATCACCGTGCTGGGCGCCTACTACCTGGCCCGCGAGGGCATCAAGTGGGGTAAGGTACCGGAAACGGACGCCTCACCATGAACATCGCGGTCATCGGCGCCGGCTTTGGCGGCCTGGCCGCGGCCTACGACCTGAGCAAGGCCGGGCACCAGGTCACCATCTACGAAGCCGCCGCGCAAGCCGGCGGCCTGGCGGCCGGTTTCAAGCAGCCGCACTGGGACTGGTGGGTGGAGAAGTTCTATCACCACTGGTTCGCCTCCGACAAACACATGCTGGGCCTGATCGCCGAACTGGGCTGGAGCGACCAGGTGCTTTTCCCCCGCCCCTACACCGTCATGTATCATGGAGGGCGCTTCTATCCCTTCGACTCGATCCCCGCCGCCATTATGTTTCCCGGCCTCGGCTGGGGGCTGGACAAGGTCCGCTTCGGCCTGGTGGGCCTCTATCTGCGCCTGACGAACAACTGGCGCCCGCTTGAGAAAACTACGGTGGACGCCTGGATGCGGCGCTGGGCCGGTGATCGCGTCTACGAGCGCATGTGGCTGCCGCTCGTGGAAGGAAAGTTCGGCCCCTACGCGCGCCAGGTGAACATGGCCTGGCTGTGGGCGCGCTTGCACGCCCGCACCACGCGCCTGGGCACCTTCGCCGGCGGCTTCCAGGCCTTCGCCGATCTCTTCGCCGCCCGCTTGAAAGAGACGGGCGTCGAATTTAAGATGCAAACGCAAGTCGAAACCATCCGCCCCACATCGCAGGTCCCTCGTCAGACGTCGGACCTGGGACATCGGGCGTCTGGCCTCGAGATCATTACCGCCGGCAAGCCCTTTGCCTTCGATCAAGTGCTGGTCACCACCTCCCCGCACCTGCTGGCCGGGCTGGCGCCGGAGCTGCCCGAAGATTATTTGCGTGGCCTGCTGGAGCTGAAGAGCATGGGCGCGGTGGTGATGACCCTGGCGCTGGACCGGCAGCTTTCGTCCCAGGGCTACTACTGGTTCAACATCCCCAAGAGCGCCGGCTTCCCCTTCCTGGCGCTGGTGGAACATACCAACTATTTGCCGCCCGAGCATTTCGGCGGCGATCACATCGTGTATTGCGGCGATTATTTGGAAGCGGACCACGAATATTTCTCGCTCACGGACGAAGAGCTGCTGGCTCGCTTCGTCCCCGGCATCCAGCGCATCAACCCCGCCTTCCAACCCGGTTGGGTGAAGGGCGTTTGGGTGCACAAGACCAACTACGCCCAGCCCGTGCCGCTGGTCAACCACTCGCGCAACATCCCCAGCATCCGCACTCCCATCCCGGGGCTGTACTTCGCCTCCATGTCCCAGGTCTACCCCTGGGACCGCGGCACGAATTTTGCGGTGGAAATTGGCAGGAGAGCAGCGACGATGATGATGGGGCGGGACACCGCGTAGTCCGTCATTACGAAGAGGGCTTGCGTTGCGAAGCAACGCGTTTGCCCGACGTGGCAATCTACTGGACGCTTTGCAAACCGATAGGGAGATTGCTTCACGGAGTTTACACTGAGCGAAGCGAAGTGCTCGCAGTGACTAGCATGTGGGAGGGGCGGGGTTTCGCGCCGCGTGTGTCCATCATTGCGAGGAGGGCTGAAAGCCCGACGTGGCAATCTACTAGTATCGAACAGGGTCAAATTCTCTTCATTCATTTTTTCGTGGGGCCTCTGACCCCTTGCGTGGCTTCGCGACGCTGCGCGATAGCCCCGCGCGGGAGAAATCTACCCCTACTTATTGGAGGCTTTCATTGGTTCTTTTGTGGGGTCTCCAGGTTGATGTATGTTGCCTCTTCTTGGCAAGGTGTGTGCGCCTGCAAAACGCACATTGAATGCAGGCAAGCAAGGGCCTGCGCGGCGCTAAGGCTTTTCGCAATCCCTAGGTGGCTTAACATTGATTCCGCCCAGCTAAGTTCCCAATTCAAAGTAACCAACTCGATACACAGCCTTTTGGTTACTTGACAAGCGATCAATCGGAAAGAGCATATGTACCTTTGGTGCCTTTCGACCCCGGATTCGTCCTCTTTATCACGTTGCCGGCCAGCAGTTGGTCCATAACGGTGGAAATGCTACCCGCGGAGTATTCAGAACAAGATGCGATGATCTGATCGCGGGTTGCATTAAGAGCGTAGGCAAGAAACTCCATGATGGACAGTTTGAGCTCCTTCACCTCTGCACACGGGAGGGAAGACAAGTTAAGGATAGGCGCTCAAAGGTCTGTAAAGTAGATGGTTTCGATCACATCCCAGAAAATAATTTCCGGATCCTCACCCTCGGCTTGAGTAACAGAGATGCGATACATCAAGGGGCGCCGGGAGTGATCGACACGCGTGGGATGGTTGAAGAAGTATTCCACGCGGATGCGTTCAGCTCCATTGAATATCAGTTTACAAAGGCCAAAGCCATCCATGGGAATAAACTCATAATGATCCAGCCATACGGTTCCGCCGTAAATATTCTGGAAATCCCCAACGCGCCTTGGATAAAAAGAACGGCAATCCTTTTCCTCCTTAAAGAACACACCCCAGCCCGGGAAATCAAGATCAAACACCAAGGAGCTGCCACTCGGAGAATACAGAGTGACAGTGAACTCATCATCAAGTTCAATGCTGTCCACCTTCGGATAGATGAATGTGAAATCCGACGTGAAAGCCTGGGTCTCTGTATTCTTTTCGTCCACGTATTCGGGAATCTCAAACTGGGTGGAATCCCAATCTGAAAAACTGAAGGTCAAGCGATAGTGAGAGGTAATTGCTTCACTCCAGCCGATGTTTCTCAGATCCACCTTGGATCTGAGTTCGTCAATATAGACAATCACACTATGCAAGGTCTGATCATTCTTTCTCACGGTGACAACGATCCTTGGGTTTTCGACGGATCTCTCGACGCTGCCTTCAACCGGTGACTGGACCTCTTCACCCTCAAAAGGCAGGAGCGCTATTTGTTCCTCGGTGAGGAGCATTTCGTAGGCGAAAACGAGTTCCCCTTTAACAGTTTCCTCTCCCGTGTAGGCAAATTGGCTTGTCCTGAGATCGGCAAAGGGAATTCCCAGGACAGCAACAGAGGGCACACACAGGCTGCCCCAGGCCTCGACGGACTTGGGCTTCAACAGGCCGGTATCATCGAGTACGTAAAGTCGCTCGCCTAGCTGCAAGTCCTCGGACTCGAGGAAGAGGACGGCATGGTTGGCGATATCAACCTGGCAGGTGTTTATATCAGACAAGACGTTTTGCTCTGTCTTCGTCTTGCCGTTGTAAGCGTAGTAGGTGGTGGTCTTTTTTGTCCCGTTTAAAACACTTTCTTGCTGATACGTACGGCTAGAAAGGGCTGCCCAGGCCCTTTCCAAAGCAAGGTCTGGGTCAGGGGGGAAGGGGGTAT
>DATBWP010000240.1:0-7936 GCA_036514735.1 Anaerolineales bacterium | reverse complement strand
TCGGCGAGCTTTTTTATGAGCTGCCGCGCTGGGTGCGTTACTACGGAGAAAACGGGAATGGCCTGCATCTGCCCTTCAACTTCCGCCTGCTGCACACGCCCTGGCAGGCAGATGCCATCCGGCAATCCGTGGATGAACTGGAAGCCGTGCTGCCTCCCTTCGGCTGGCCGAATTACGTCCTGGGGAATCACGACCAGCCGCGCCTGGCCTCCCGCATCGGGTCCGCGCAGGCTCGCGTGGCAGCCATGCTGCTGCTCACCCTGCGCGGCACGCCTACCTTGTATTATGGCGACGAGTTGGGTATGCAGAATGGGGTGATACCTCCCGACCTGGTGCAGGATCCGCAAGGCTTGCGCCTGGGCGCCGAGCGCACCCGCGACGTGGCCCGCACCCCGATGCTCTGGAATGCCGGTGCGCAGGCTGGCTTTACCACCGGCGACCCTTGGCTGCCGGTGGCGGCGGACTACACCACCAATAACGCGACCGTGCAAAGCCAAGACCCGCGCTCGATGCTGAGCTTGGTTCGCAAGCTGCTCTGGTTGCGCCAGCGCAGCCCCGCGTTATTGGAAGGAACCTACCGCAGCCTGCCGTCCGGATCCGAGGCTTGCTTTGCCTACTTGCGCAGCCATCCCTCTGGTGATTATGCGGTGGCCTTAAACTTTTCAGCTCAGGAGCAGCACATTGCGCTCCCCGCGGCTGCCAAAGGCCACGTCATCCTTTCCACCCACCTCGACCGCGAAGAGGAGCTATCGGGGAAAGACCTGTTGTTGCGCGCGAACGAGGGCTTGTTAATTAAGGTTAGATAGCTCTGCCAACCGGATCCTGATCAGATCGACTGCCCCTGGCACGGCTTCGGCCACTGCAGGGGTCAGTTTTTCTGAGAAATCGTAAGTAGGCGCGATTTCGATGGCTACTGCCCAAATCTCGCTGGGTAAAGCCAGCCCCATCTTGCGGCCGATCTCCAGGGCCGCATGCAGGGTGGCATCGTGGCTGGAATTCGAATGTGCTGTGCTCTTGAAATCGTCGAATGGCTTGGCGTAGATCGCCCCCACCTTACCCGCCGGAGTCACGACCGAATCGGCGATGATGGCGCGCCCGTAACCCACCATCTGTTCCATTAAGCCCAGCCCACCGGCAGAACTTAGCTCGAAGGCCGCTGAAGCCAGCTGCGCCTTTCCTAGGCAAACGCTCTCAGCTGCCCTGACGATGTGCCAGCCGACCCCATCGTCTCCCAGGATCGGATTTCCCAGGCCGATGACCAGGATGGCGCCCTTTTCGACCTTCATCGCGGGTCAACAATATTGGCGCAACACCTGGAAGGTTTCGCCCTGCGCATTTGTAATCTTCACTTCCAGAGGCATCTGGCCGGCCAGCGAATGGGTGGCGCAGCCGAAACACGGATCGTAGGACCGGAAAGCCATCTCCACCCGGTTGAGCAGACCTTCCGTCACCACGGTCCCTTCTTTGATAAAACTTTGCGCCGCTTTCTTGATGGACATGCTGATCGGGGCATAGTTGTTGGTGGTGCCCACGATCAGGTTGACCTTGGTGAGGATGCCCTTTTCGTCGGTCCAATAGTGGTGGATCAGCGTACCGCGCGGCGCTTCCACGCATCCCACGCCTTCTGTCGGCATCTCGGTAACCTGCGTCCTGAATTTGTCTGAGGTAATTTCCGCATCGGTAGCTAACTCGACCCAGCGCTCGGCGGCATATAAGAGTTCGATCAGGCGCGCCCAATGCGTCGCCAATTGGTGATGCACCGGTTTCCCGCCCAAGGTTGCGTAGAATTTTTCGTATTCTTCCTGGGCTTTGGGGGTGGCCATTCCGTCGGCCACGTTCAGGCGCGAAAGGGGAGTGGCCGAGTAAACACCCGAATCCTTACCGCCTTCGAAACCCTTCCAGCCGATCTTCTTTAAATAGGGGAATTTCAAATACGTCCAGGGTTCGACGTGCTCAGCGATCCAATCTCTGTAGTCCTTGGCCTCGTAAGTTCCCAGGCGCTCCCCTTCGGGATTCACCACGCTAATTTTCCCATGGTAGAAGTTCACTTTGTTGTTCTCGTCTACTGTGCCGATGTAATGCATGGGGATGTAATAACTATCACCCAGGATCAGATCCACATAATCTTTGTTGCCCAGCACGATATCGGTAAATAATTTCAAGCTGAACTGGGCGAAGTCTATCGCCCAGCGGCCCATCTCCTCGATCTCTTTACGCTGCTCTTCACTGATGCCCTTGGTCTGCCCGCCGGGGATGGAAGTGCAGGGGTGCACCTTGCGCCCGCCGATCATTTCGATTACCGCATGCCCGCTTTTGCGCGCCTGCAGCACCTTGCCGGCGATTTCCAGGCCCACTTTGTGGATCACACCCAGGATATTGCGCTCTGCCACCGGAGCATCCGGACCCATTACAAAATCGGGCCCGCCCAGTGCATAGAAATGGGTGGTGTGGTCGGTAACATAAAAAGCGCTGTAGAGCAGCTCGCGCAGCAGTTTGGCGGTGCGGGGCGGGTCCACCTGATATACCGCGTCCGCCGCCTTAGCCGAGGCCATGTGGTGCGCCTCGGGGCACACGCCGCAGATGCGGTTGGTCAAGATCGGCATGTCCTCCACCCGCCGCCCAACGCAGAATTGCTCGAATCCGCGCAGTTCCGGGATTTGGAAATAGGTATTGGCTACGTTTCCGGCTGGATCTAAAAATATTTCGATCTTCCCGTGGCCTTCCAGACGAGTGATAGGGTCAATGGTGATCCGTTCCATAAGCTCTCCTATTCCTCGTTCCACGAAGCTTTGCCGGTTTGCAGCAAGGAACGTGCCAGGCCGAAGCGATAAAACACGCCGGTCGCATCTGCAATTTCATCCATGGTGAGGTCGATTTTGCGCGGGTCGAATTCATCCACCACGGAGGCCAGCGAGGAGACCATGCGCGCCCCGAAGTCGATCGCCTCGGGGAGGCTTCCGTAGCAGCCGGCGCAAGGCGCCCCGGCTGCCGGGCACAGCGCCCCGCAACCCGATAGGGTGGCGGGGCCGTTGCAGATCAATCCCTGCTCCAGCAAGCAGAGAGCCGGATCGATCTCGCCCATATTCTGAATGCGCGTGAAGTTTTTGATCTGCTTCACGTTGCGCGTTCGCTTGCATTCGTCGCACACCGCTGCCGTGCCCGCGCCCAGAACGGACCCTTTGGGTGGCAGTTGCGCTTTTCCTTCCAGCACGGCGATCACTGCGTCGATCACCGCCGCGATCTGATGCGATTCGGGCGGGCAGCCTGGGATGTAATAATCCACGTCCACCACTTGGGCCAGGGGGCGCAGGACCGGGTTGAAAGCCGGAATGGAAAGCGTCCCCTCCGGGGCCTGATATTCTGCCTGGGGCCGAATGCCTTGCGGATTGTCGGTGCTGGGCGTGCCATACACCGTATCAAAGATCTCCGCTCGGGCAGAAAGATTGGCTAAACCAGGGATGCTGCCTTCGTTGGCGCAAGACCCAAAAGCCACCAGCAGTTGGGATTTTCGGCGCAGCAAGCGCGCGATGTGCTCGTTCTCCTCATTGCGAATGCTTCCATTGAATAACGTGAGCAGGATCTCGCCATCCTGCAATTTTTCGACGTCCTGATATTTGGCGTCCATGGCCACCGGCCAGAAAGCCACGTCGAAGTGCTTGTCCACCTCCAGGATCTTTTCATGGATGTTCAATACGGCGATCTCGCAGCCACCGCAGGCCGCCGCCCAATACATCGCGAATTTTGGCTTGGTGTTGTTCGTCATCCTGGCAACTCCTCGAGTTGGCGGACAGGCTTTGCGCTTATCGGGATTTGGGTGCGGGCAGGCCAATTCAGCGGCCCGAGCGCGCGGATTTCATCTACGAATTCAGTGATGGCCTTGGTCAGGTGCATGCCCTCCGCAGCGCTGGCCCAAACCAACTTGATCCGACCGGGTTCGATGCCCATGGGTTGCAGCACCCGCTTCAACAGGCTGACTCGTCGCAGCGCTTTGTAGTTCTGCTCGATATAGTGACATTCCCCTGGGTGGCAACCGGTAATTAGCACTCCATCTGCGCCTTCTGCCAGAGCCTTCAGGATGAAGGTGGGATCCAATCGCCCCGAGCACATCAGGCGCACGAGCCGGATATTGGGCGGATACTTCATCCTTCCGGTGCCGGCCATATCCGCGGCGCGGTAACTGCACCAGTTGCAGGTAAATCCCAGGACTAGTGGTTCGAAGTGCTCTTGCATCTTGTCGCTCCTAAGCTGCAACAGGTTGCAGTATTTCCGGGTAGATCGGCACGCTCAGCAAACCCTCGATCTGGGCCAGCACTTGCTGGTTGGTAAAACCGGAACCGGTGACGGCTCCCGCCGGGCAGGCAGCCACACAAGTACCGCAGCCCTGGCACAAAGCCTGGTGGACTTCGGAAACCATTTTTACTTCGTCGAAGGAGATGGCATGGAAGGGGCACAGGCCATTGCAGATCCGGCAGCCAGAACACTGCTCGGCGTTGATGTAGGCTCGCACCGGTTCAAGAGATAACTCTTTCTGCTGGATATAGCTAACCACCCGAGCCGCCGCCGCCGATCCTTGCGATACCGAAGCGGGGATATCTTTCGGCCCGGCTGCGCAGCCCGCGATGAAGATGCCATCCGTCATGGTGGCAACTGGGTCCAGCTTGGGGTGCTTCTCCGTAAACCAACCGTTGGCGCCGCGCGAGATGCCAAATTGATGCGCCACGTTACCGGCATCACGTTTCGGCTCGAGGCCAATGGCCAGGATGACCATGTCCACCGGGATGCGCCGCTGTTTACCGATCAGCGTATCCTCGACCTGGATAATTAGTTGGCCGGCTTTCTCATCGAACAGGCCGCCGTCGATCACTTCGGCCACCTTGCCGCGGATCAGGTTAGTGCCTTCCTCTAACACCTTTTGGTAGAACTCGTCGTAATCCTTGGCTGCGGTGCGCATGTCGATATAAAAGTTGTAGACATCTGCGCCCGTGCGCTCCTTCACCAAATGGGCAAATTTGAGGCTCTGCATGCAGCAGATCGATGAGCAGTAGGTGTTGTATTTATGGTCCCGGCTGCCGACGCAATGGATGATGCCCACCGATTTGGGCGGCGTCTTGCCGTCCCGTAAAACGATTGCGCCATTGGTCGGGCCGGCTGCGTTGCACATCCGCTCGAATTCCAAGCTGGTGAACACATTCGGCAGAGTCCCATAGCCATAGCGCGGGATGCGCCGGGCGTCGAACATGTCGTAACCGGTAGCCAGGATCACATTGCCCACGTTGAGCGTGATCGCTTCATCCTTGTCGTCCAGTTTGATTGCCCCCGGTGCACAGAACTTCTCGCAGGCCCGGCAAGTTCCCTTCTCAAAGAAGATGCAGTTGTCTTTATCCAGGACCGGGAACTTGGGTACGGCTTGCTCGAAGGGCGTATAGATCGCTTTGCGATATCCCAGCCCCACTTCGAATTGATCGTCAATCACTTTCTTCGGGCACTTCTGCTGGCAAATCCCGCAGCCTGTGCACAGGCTGGTATCCACGTAGCGGGCTTTTTTCTTTACCGTCACCGTGTAGTTACCGAGGTAACCCTCGACGTTCTCGATCTCGCTCCAGGTTAGCAGCTCGATGTTAGGGTGCATCCCCGCTTCGCTCATACGTGGCGTGAGGATGCAGGCGGCGCAGTCCAGCGTCGGGAAGGTCTTGTCGAACTGGGCCATGTGCCCGCCAATGGAAGGCTCCCGTTCCACCAGATACACATGGAAACCCGAGTTGGCAATTTCCAGCGAGGCTTGTATGCCCGCAATGCCGCCGCCCACCACCAGGGTAGAGCTATTAATGGGAACGTGGATGGATTCGAGCGGTTCGTGTTGGCGCACGCGTGCCACCGCGCCAGCTACCATCGCCTTGGCCTTTTCGGTTGCTGCCGTTTGGTCGCTGGTCACCCAAGATACCTGCTCGCGCACCGAGGCCATTTCGCACAAATAGGGATTAAGCCCGGCGCGCGCCACGGCTCCCCGGAAGGTTTTTTCATGCAAATGCGGCGAACAGGCCGCCACCACCACCCGGTCGAGTTTCTCCTTTTGGATATCCTCCTCGATCAGCTTTTGCCCCAGGCTAGAGCACATGAATTTATATTCTTTGGCCACCACCACGCCTTGTGCGCCCAGGTTTTCTTGCGCCCACTTGGCCACTTCGTACACGTTGACCACGCCGGCGATATTGCTGCCGCAGTGGCAAACATATACTCCGACTCGATGGTCACCTTCTTTGCCATTCGAGTTGGTCATAGGTCATCTCCATAGGGCTTGGGCATGTGCGGCATGGGCAGCCTCTGGTCCTTGGGAGGCCGTTTGAGCACGGGCGGTTCAGGTTCTACCTCCACTCCGATGCGGGCCAGCGCTGCGGCGGCGGAAGTGATTTCCTTTCCAATCCCCAACGATTTAGGGCTCAGGCCAAAGGCCAGCCCAATGAGTTGCGTAAAGAAAAGGATGGGCATTTTGTGGCTGGTGCCAAATTGCTTGTTCATCTCCGCTTGATACCCGTCGATATTCAGTTGGCACAAAGGGCAGGTGGTGATCAATAGGTCGGCTCCGCTCTGCACTGCTCCCTCTACCAGCCGGTGGATCAGATCGAGGGATGTTTCCGTATTGATTTGCGGCATGTGCCCGGAACAGCAATGGGTGCGCAACGGGAAATCGATCAGTTCCGCCCCGGTCGCCAGGATCAATTCTTCCAGGGCGGTGGGTGATTCGGGGTCGCGCCAGCGCTTATCAGGGTCAGGTCTTAAAACCATGCATCCGTAATAAGGAGCCACGCGCAGACCGGTCAGCGGCCGTTCGACCAGCTTCTTGACTTTGCAGGCGCCCAGCTTGTTGCACATCAGGTCCAGGATATGGCGCACCTCAACGGAGCCCGGGGTGTAATGCATGCCGCCCGCGGCCAGCGCATCGTTCACCCGCGTGTTGAGTTCCTTGTCCGTGCCCATATATTTGGCGGTCCTGGCCAGATTGACATAGCAGGCGCTGCAGGCGGCCACCAGTGTGTTGGAGCCGTTCACCTGCTGCTCGGCGAGCGCCAGATTGCGGGCGATCAGTGCGTAGGAAGGGATGCGATGCAAAGCGATGTACTCATTGGCTCCACAGCAGTTCCAATCCTCGACTTCGCTGAATTCCAAACCCAATTTACCCTGGATGGCGATCAGGGAATCGAGGTAAGCGCTCGAGCTGCCGTGCAAGGAGCAGCCTGGATAGAAAAGGTATTTCATAGCGCCGTCTCCAATTCCTTGGCCCGCTGAAGGATTTTCTGCAATTGGGTCATCCCGCTGATTTTTTCCGGTCGGAGATGAAGCCGACCCTTGAAGAACATGGCTGAACCCATCTTTGCGGTTCCAACCAAATTTGCCGGGGGGTGGCGCAGATAATGCCGGGCTGCAATGCCTAGCTCGAAGCTGCGGCCATAATGCTCGATGTAGCCGGCAAAGACCTTCGATAAATGCGTGGCCTTATTGTTTTTTGTATATCCTCGCTGGTAAGCCAGCGTCTTGAGGCCGTACATCAGGTCGGTGATGTGGATCTCTTGGGGGCATCGCACCATACAGAAGTAACAGGAGACGCAATACCAGGGTGTGTTGCTTTCTAAGACTTCTTCGATCTCTCCGGCGCGAATAAGGGCGAACAGCCGCCTTGGTGTGTGGTCCAAGAGGGACGCAGCCGGGCAGGAACCCCCGCAGCTGCCGCATTGGATGCAAAACTCGATCTGGGGTAAGCCGGGTGAAATGGCTCGAAAGAAGTCCAGGATGCTTTCTTGGGGAGGGGGCGCGCTTGGTGTTGGACTGGCCCTGCCTGCGCTGTTTTGTGGAACGGGAGATGAAGGCGCCACTGTGAAGCCTCCTTGTTCCGAAAGAGCCCGAAGTGGGGAAGGGGTCTCCCCCGAATCAGCTCACCTTG
>DATBWP010000239.1:0-2686 GCA_036514735.1 Anaerolineales bacterium | reverse complement strand
TGGGGTGATCTCTTTCACCCCCTATTACGCCTGGCGCAATTCGCACGCCAAGCACCACGCCTCCTCGGGCGATCTGGACTTCCGCGGCTTCGGCGATGTGGAAGCCCTGACCGTCGAAGAGTACAATGCCTTGCCCTTGGGGCGAAAACTGCGCTATCGCTTTTACCGCCATCCGCTGGTGTTGTTCGTGATCGGGCCAACGATCCTCTTCATCGTTCTCAACCGCTTCCCTACAACTGCAGAAAAGACCCCCGGGCGCGAACGGCATAGCATTTATTTCACCAACCTGATGCTGGCGTTGATCTTCTTCGGCGTAGGGGCCCGGATCGGGTTTACCCAGCTGGTCGCCATGTGGCTGCCGCTGATGGTCTTCGGATCCTCCATTGGGGTTTACCTGTTCTACGTGCAACACCAATTCGAGGACACTTATTGGCGCTGGCACGATGAATGGAACTATGCTGAAGCTGCGCTGCGCGGCTCTTCTTTCTTTAAATTACCCAAGGTGTTGCAATGGTTTAGCGGCAATATTGGCTTTCACCATTTGCACCACCTGAGCCCCAAGATCCCCAACTACAACCTGGAGAAGGCGCATTACGAAAATGCCAATTTCCAGCAAGTAAAGACTATTACCATCCTAAGCTCATTCAAGAGCATCTTCTTGCACCTGTGGGACGAACAAACCCACAAGCTGATCAGCTGGCGCGACTATGCGCGCATAGCGCGCACGCACCAAGGGCCGGCGGGCGCTTAGCAGCCTTGAATGGGATAAGCACCCAATCGAGGGTAGATGATCAAGGGCTTTCATACCATGTTCTACACCTCGCAGGCCAAAGAGCTGCGTGAGTTTTTGCGCGACAAACTTGGCTTAGATTCCTTCACGGATACCGGCGAGGGTTGTCTGATCTTCAACCTGCCCGAGGACGATATGAGAGCCCATCCCACCGACCATGCGGCAGCCCTCCCTCCGGCACCAAAGAAATCTCGTTCTATTGCGACGACATTCAAACCACCGTGGCAGAATTGAAATCAAAGGGGGTAGAGTTCACTACCGGTATTGAGGACCGAGGTTACGGGTTGGCAGCCTACTTCAAGATGCCGGGAGGATTTGACGCCGAGCTTTACGAGCCAAGTTACAAAAAGAGTAAATAGGCTGGGATGCCCAATGAATACCAATGTACGAACCTTATTCCTGATCGCGTCCATCCTGGCGCTGGTTGCCTCGGTGGCCGTTTTCTTTTTGGTAGGCTCCACCCTGGTTACAGAATCCACGCAAATCGAAGCCTCGCAAGAAGAATTAAACCAGCAGAACCAAGCTGGAGAAACTATGAGCGGTGTTCACACGGAGCGTCAATTGTCGTGGTTCGAGTCACAAGGGTGGTGGGGCGTAGCCATCCTGTTCATTTTCTCCGCGTTGTATTACGGTCCACTGCACTTTTACCAGGTTGGGAAACTCGGCAGAGCAGCCCTTTTCGGAATTACAGCTGTTACCCTCACGATGTTGGCTATGTTTTCGATAGGTTTTTTCTTCGTGCTAAGCGGTTTATGTGTGCTCCTTGGCCTAATCCTGATGAGTATAGACATCCTTATCAAAAGCAACAGAGCGCCATGAAGGCAAATTTTTGAAGCCTAACTCATAGAGCGTTAACTTAGCCCTGACCTGGCCCGCCTTTATAATAAATTCCGGAGTCGTTCGCCATGACAATTGAAAAGCCATCTTCAGCCCGTTCTTTGATCTATAACGGCGCTCTGCTGGGCGCCCTAAGTGCCCTGACCCTGATCGGCCTGCTGTCTCTGGGAGACAGCCTGTTCGGCTTTCCCTTTGTCCCCTTTGATATTTTCGATTGGATGGCGCGCTCCTTGCCGGGGTGGCTGATCGGGACCGTGATCAGCACCATGGTGGCTGTCATCCGTTTCTTCCAGGGTTTCCTCCCCATCGGGGATATTTCCACCACAGCCAAGCTGGCTGAACAAGCCATTGCGCTTGTGCAGCTCGTCGCCGGAGGCGCTGTTTTTGGCGCCCTGCTCGGTTGGCAAGCCCACAAGTCAAAACGCGACCTGGTCCTCTTTGGCCAGATTGGCGGTCTACTTCTGCTTGCAGCTACCCTGTTCATAGAAATGTCCTTAGGGAATGCCACACTTTCTGCCTTTGCTGCGGTCTGGCTAGCCTTGCTATTTGTTGGCTGGGGTTGGGGCTTAGCCTGGTTGATCCAGGGCGTTCCGCAAAAAGAAACACCGGCAAGTCCGCCCCAGCTCTCTCGCCGGCAGTTCCTGGCGGTGAGCGGAGCAGGACTGGCAGCGGCTGCTTTAGGCGCCTGGGGGTTTGGCAAGATCTTTGGCGGCAGCGGACTGCCCGCAGTCGCCAGCCAGGCCACGCCGCAGCCGGTAAGTAGCGTTGATCCCTTCGGGGCCGCGCTGACCTCCGGCCCTGCGGCCTCGCCCTCGCCACAGGAATTGGCCGCGCGCCGCGCGCCGGTGAACGGCACCCGTCCGGAACTGACCTCTAACGAGGATTTTTATCGCATCGACATCAATACGCGCCCTCCGGTGGTGGATGAATCTGTGTGGCGGCTGCAGGTGAACGGGCTGGTCGACAATCCCCTGCAAATGAGCCTGCAAGAACTGCGCAACATGCCGGCCCAGACTCAGATTCTCACCATGCAGTGCATCTCCAACCCGATCGGCGGGG
>DATBWP010000238.1:0-2132 GCA_036514735.1 Anaerolineales bacterium | reverse complement strand
TGGCGTTTACCCGAGATCCATCGGGCAGGCGGGCATCTACGGATAGAATGTCTCGGTTGATGGTTCGACCAAGTGGGCGCAAGATATTCGCAATGATCCGGATCACCTGCTCATCGTTTTCAAAATGAATGTCTACCTTCTCCAATTTGCCTTTTCGTTCGACATAGACCTTGGAGGGCCCGTTAACCATAACTTCGGTTACGGTTTCATCATCCAACAATGGTTGCAGCAGACCGAAGCCGCCCAGCCCGGAGATGATCTCGTCAAACATATCCCGGCGCGCAGGTTCACTGAGCTGAACCTTCGTTTTTTTGTAAACGAGATCTAGCGCTTCCAGACCAGCAATCGTCTGGTTCTTTCCCTTCCACTTGTCATCGGAAAGGGAGCGGGCAAGTTCATCCGTCAAATATGCTTTAAGCTTCCTCTGGTTTTCAACCCCTAGTGGTTCCCCGCTGATCAGATTCATTCTTACTCCTTGGTAGAGATCCCCCGTTCTTCAATATGAATTATACAGTTGTTCACCTGCGAATAGGAGAAGCTAACTTTCTAAAATGAAAGGTGACCCCTCTGTTTCTGGTGCTTAAAGCTGGACCCAGGACTAGCGGAGGGGCCGCGTCTACTTGCGAGTGAAGCCCAATTGCCTATGCTATGATTCTCCTATGTTGAACAGTCTGGACCCTAACAAGCGACTGTTGGTGTACTTGGTGATCAACGTGGTGGTGTCTGCATTGACCACGCTGCTGGTGCTCACGATCTGGTCGCGCTTTGCGCTTGCCGCCCCCGAATTTGAGGGCGGCCTCGCGGCGACCGAAGGCAGCCAGGCCGCCGGCCAGGTGAGCATCAATTCGGTGATCGCGGTCGGCGACCTGGCCAACGAGCGCGTGGTGATCGAACACATCAGCGACCAGGACCTGAGCCTGGCGGGCTGGCGCCTGCGAGACGAAAACGGCAACGAATACCGCTTCCCGGCCCTGGTGCTGCACGCGGATGCTCGGGTGAATGTGTTCAGCGGCCAGGGGGCGGATAGTTCGACCGACCTGTACTGGGGGCGGTCGGTAGCGGTGTGGGCCTCTGGCGAGCAAGCCGAGCTGCTGGACGCCAGCGGGCAGCCGCAGGCGGTGTATTCGGTCCCGTAATGGAACATAAGGCTCGCGGTATTGAGGAGATCATTCAGCAAGCCATGCGCGAGGGTGCTTTTGATAACCTGCGCGGCAAAGGCAAGCCGTTGGACCTGGATGAGAATCCCTACCTCGACCCTGAATGGCAGCTGGCTTATCACCTATTGAAGCAGAACGGCTTCGCCCCCCAATTCATCGAGCTGCGCCAGGCCATCGAGGTGGAATTGGCCGCCGCCCGCGGGGCGCTGGCGCGCAGCCGGGCCTGGCGGCGGCAGGCGCAGGAGCGCGGCGAGGACGCCGCCTTCGCGGAGGCAGAGTGGGATAGAGCGGAGAATGTCTTTGCCCAGTCGGTGGAGAAGCTCAACAGAAAGATCAGAGATTACAATTTGCAGACCCCAACGCCCTCGCTGAACAGGCAGCTTATTAATCTTGAAGCGGAACTTAACCTCATCGAGGGCGAGTCCTGAGCTCTGCTTGCCGCCCCTTTCCGCCTCTGTTACACTAACCTCGGTCCATCGTTTCAGTAGCTAGTTAGCTGACACTGAAAACCGACTATTCATGTCCCAATCTCTTTACCGCAAATACCGCCCCAGCACCTGGACCGACGTAGTCGGCCAGGCGCACGTGGTGGGCACGCTGCGCAATGCGGTGGCCGCCGATCGTATCGCGCATGCCTACCTGTTCGCCGGGCCGCGCGGCACCGGCAAGACCAGCGTGGCGCGCCTGTTGGCCAAGGCGGCAAACTGCGAGCACACCGACCCGGCTCAGCGGCCGGACGATACCTGCGAGAACTGCCGGTCTGTGCAAAACGGCAGCTTCCTGGACCTGATCGAGATTGACGCGGCTTCCAACACAAGCGTAGAAGACGTGCGCGACCTGCGGGAAAAGATCAATTTTTCCCCCAATCGCGGGCGCTACAAGGTTTACATCATCGACGAAGTGCATATGCTTTCCACAGCGGCCTTCAACGCCCTGCTGAAGACCCTGGAAGAGCCGCCGGCGCATGCGCTGTTC
>DATBWP010000237.1:0-3498 GCA_036514735.1 Anaerolineales bacterium | reverse complement strand
AGAGCATATCCAGCACGCCGTTTTCGGCTGCGTAATAACCCAGGATGATGATGACGATACCCACCCCCAGGCTGGCGACGATCCAATTGATCGACCAAGGTTCTTCTTTGGGTCTGCGCCTCTTTTTGGGGATCTTTGGGGCAGCTATCTCTTTGGTCTGCCAATCTTCGGTTTCCTCGGGCACGAAGGCGGGCACGTTGGCGCGGGGGATTTCCGCGCCCAGCAGTTCCAGGTCGTGTTTGGCGGCGCTGTTATCGGGGTCCAGGAAAAGCACATTGTGCAGGCAATAGATGCGTTCCTCACGCGATTCGACCGCTGTGCTCATCAACAGCCAATAGAGTGGTTCGTGATTATCGGTGCGCAGCAATTTCAATAACAACTTGCGAGCGCGGACATTGTCGCCCTTTTGCCCCGCTGCCACTGCGTCTTGAAGAATTTTTTCCTTCGAGGGTTTCCCTGCCATAGACCTTAGTGTACCCGGCTTGCCAGGACACTCCTGGCGAAGAGTTTAGCACAGAGGGGGCAGGACAACCAGCTAGGTATAATCCCGCGATGCGTTCTTGGTTTGTACCCGGCATAGTCACCTTATTCATTGCGGCCTGGATGGCAGCTTGCTCGGCGCCTGGGACGGCCTCGACCGTGGTTGCCACCCAGCCCCTGTTGCCCTATCAGTCTCCCACGGCTAGCCCCACTATTCAGGATGACGTGCAAGAAACAGAAGCGCTGCCTACTCCAACGCCGCTGGTCTATACCGTAGTGGCCGGCGACACCCTGTTTGCGATCGCCGCGCGCCATGAGATCACCGTGCAGACGTTGATGGCCGTCAACCCCAACGTGGATCCGCTGCTGCTTTCCCCTGGAATGGAATTGTTTATCCCCGCAGCTGGCGGCGCGGTAAGCGTAATTCCCACGCCGACCCCGGCAGCTGCCCAGCTTGGAGGGGTGAATTGCTTTTCCTCCACATTGGGTGAATTATGGTGCTTCCTCCTCGTGAAAAATACGAATGAGGCCGCCCTTGAGAATCTCATTGGTACCGTGCAATTGGTTTCAGCAGATGGGGAAGTGCTGGCTCGATTAGAGGCTGTGCCGCCGCTGAACATCCTTTTGCCTGACCAAGCCATGCCCTTGGTGGCGTATCAGAGCAAGCCGCCTGCCGGCTGGGTCGAAGCGCGTGGTCAGTTGCTCAGCGCGTATGTCGTACCTGAGCAAAACGATATTTACCTCAACGTGAATTTGAGCGGAGTTGAGGTGGAGATCTCGCAGGAAGGTTTATCCGCGCGGGTAACCGGGCAAGCGCGCCTCGCGGCAGGGCAGTCAGCCGGGCTGCTTTGGGTTCTGGCGGTGGCTTATGATCAGGACGGCAACGTAGTCGGGGTGCGGAGATGGGAAAGCCGCGCCGAGGCGCAGTTCGACTTTTGGGTGTACAGCCTGGGGCCAAAAATAGCGGAGGTAGAACTTTTGGCTGAAGCGCGCCCTTAGCTATCCGCCAAACGGGCCTTCAATAACTTGCAAGGGGATAGGGGTGAACAGAAGTATAAAGAGGATGAGCCCAAAAACAGCCAAAGCAGTGCGCCCAGGATCCAGTTTGGTGATCTGGTCCAACGGTTGCGCATGACTGCCGCCCATCATCAGGATCAAGAAAACCCACAGCCACCAACCCGACCAAAAGATACCCAGTACTGCCAATCCGGCCAATACGAAGGGGAGCATCCAGCGCGTCCATTTGCCAAACAACGCATAGAGCACGTGCCCGCCATCCAACTGACCGGCGGGGATCAGGTTCAAGGCGGTGACCAGCAAACCGGCCCATCCAGCCCAGGCGATAGGGTGCAGCAGGACATCGGTGCCGCCTAACGGAATGGGCTGGCCGGTGAAAAAGAAACTTAGCCAATAACTGAAGGGTGAGAGCCCCCCATAGCTGGCTGGCATCGGCAGCCACTGGCCGTGGATCAAGAATTTGGCGGCCAGGTAAAGCAGAGAATTTCCTTCCAGGCTGTAGCCTTCTCCGGCGCGTAAAAAACTGGGCAGCTGGCTGACTTCCGAAAGCGATAGGCCGATTAACAACACCGGGAGGGCCACGGCCAGGCCAGCCAGCGGACCGGCGATCCCGATATCAAAAAGGACGCGCTTGTTACGCGGCGATTCCTTCAATTGGATGAAGGCGCCTAAGGTGCCAAAGGGGCTTAGCGGGAACGGCAGGAAGTAAGGCAGCGTGACTGCAGTTTTGTGATAACGGGCTGCCCAATAGTGCCCGAATTCGTGCGCCAGTAGAATGGCAAGCAAGCTGGCAGCAAAAGGGATACCGGCGCCCAAGTTGGCTAACAGCATGGAGAATAGCGCGCCCAGATCGGCAAGCGCCGGACCTTCGTATCCATATAGGGCGCCAGCCATTAACATGCTGATCAAGGTGAGTACGAAGAAAATCAAGTTGATCCACGGGTTGGAAGCTCGCTGCTTGGCAGGTGAGGCCATGACCTGGATGATTTGCTGCTGGCCTTCTTCTAAAAAAAGAGGGGTGAGTTTGTGCGCTTTGAGGTCTTTACTTAATCTGGCGTGGGCTTTCTGTGAATCCATCGTAAGCCGCCCCACATAGCGGACGACAAAGGGATAACGCCCTCCGCCGGTTACGACCTGCTGGATTTCGAAATAACGTGTGACCAGCGGGGTTACCGGATCGTGTTCTTGGATCGGTTCGCTCATTGATGTCTCTCGTATTAGGCGAAATTTTGTGCCTAGAAAAGCAGGTCAGTTAGCTCTGCGCGGTATTGGCGTGTGTGAGGATTTTTCTCGCCAAGCACCTGCAGCAAACCAAGCATCACCTGGCGTGCCTCTTCCCGGCGGGGATCTCTGCGGTCGCGTAGCACTTCCAGCAATCCATCCATCGCGGCCAGGATCTGGCCGCGGCTGGCCAGACGGAGCGCTTGGAAGTAAGCAGCCGCTTGGCCTTCACTGTCACTGTTAAGGTCGAGTTCCCCCAGGTCCAGATCTGCCAAGGCTTGGGCCAGCGGCAGCAGTTGCTCCGCGGCCGGGTATTCTTTGCTAGCCGGGAAGGCACGCAAAATAGGCAGGGCAGCGGCGGCTTGACCCTGGGCCAGCAGGCAGCGCGCCAACCCCAGCAGGGCACCCGGGTGGTCTGGATTGGTGGCCAGCACTTCGCGAAACAAGCTTTCGGCTTCTATGAAACTCTCTGAAGCCAATCGGCTGTTGGCTCGCCCTACGACCAAATCACCCGAGGTCGGGACCAGTGCTTTCAGGAACTCGCGCACCGCAGGCTCGGGGCGCAATCCGCTGAACTCACTCACCACTTGCCCATTGCGGAACGCTTTCACGCAGGGGACCTCTTGCACGCCATAATCCGCGGCCACTTTGGGATTGGCATCCACGTCAAGTTTGGCCAGCCGGAAAGATCCTCGGGCTTCCTCCGCCAACTTTTCTAGGATGGGGTTCAAAACTTGGCAGGGAGCACTCCATTCAGCCCAGAAATACACTACAACCGGG
>DATBWP010000236.1:0-3798 GCA_036514735.1 Anaerolineales bacterium | reverse complement strand
CGATGAATCTGAATATAAGGTCCGCAAAATCATCCATTTGGACCTGGACGCCTTCTTTTGCGCGGTCGAGGAACTGCGCGATCCCAGCCTGCGAGGCAAAGCTTTTGCTGTCGGCGGCAGCCCGGAACAACGCGGCGTAGTGGCTTCCTGCTCTTACGCCGCCCGCAAATATGGCATTCACTCGGCCATGCCCATGTCGCGCGCCTTGCGGCTCTGTCCCCAGCTGCTGATCGTGCGCCATAGTTTCGGCAATTACACGAAGTATTCGGATCAAGTGATGGACCTGACCGCCTCCTATTCGCCTCTGGTCCAACCGATCTCCATCGATGAGGCCTTCATCGACCTTACCCACCTACCGGAACCCGGCGTATTCTACGCAAGGAAACTGCAAGGCGAGATCCGCAGCCAATTTGGCCTGCCCTGCTCGCTAGGCGTGGCGACCAACAAGCTGGTAGCCAAGGTAGCTACCAACGTGGGAAAGGCTGCTAATCGTTCTGGGGGCTATCCCAATGCCATCCAGGTGGTGCCGCCCGGAGAAGAAGCCGCCTTTCTCGCCCCCTTACCCGCCGAAGGTTTGTGGGGCGTGGGCCCAAAAACTGCTGAAAAGCTGGCCGAATTGAGCATCCATACCATCGGAGATATCGCCGCCTACCCGCTGCGCGAGCTGGAGCGCCATTTTGGGCAGAACGGGGCTGACCTGCATCGCCGCGCCCAAGGCATTGACAACAGCCCAGTTCACGTTTCCCATGAGACCAAATCGGTAAGCCATGAGGAGACGTTTACCCGCGATACCTATGATGAAAAGCAGTTGCGCAGTGTTATTCGGGAGCAAGCGCAAGCCATTGGGCGGCGCTTGAGCAGGCTGGAATTGTACGGCAGCACCGTCAAGGTCAAGCTGCGCTGGCCAGATTTCACTACCATCACGCGTCAAAGTACCTTGCCCAAACCGACCGATGACCCAAAACAGATCGAGCAATTAGCGCTAGAAATATTCAACAAAAACTGGAAGTCCGGGCGCAAAATTCGCCTGCTGGGCGTGGGTGTGAGCAACCTGGGGCCGCCAGGTCGGCAACTGGTGCTGTGGGATTGGAATCCAGAGGATGCCGCCAAACAAGAACGCTTGCAGCAAGCCATTCAGACTCTGCAAGCGCGCTATGGGGAAACGGCGCTCAGCAAAGCCAGCCGCCTTAAAGACCTCCAATGAGCGCGTTAACTATCGGTACCTTACGCGAGCAGCAGCTGCACGCCGCACTCAAGCAGTGGTTGGCGCAGCCTGGTGACCGTTTCGAGCAGCTTGTCGGCGATTTTCACATCGACATCCAACGAGAAACGCTGCTGATCGAAATCCAGACCGCGCATTTTTCCTCTTTGCGCAAAAAACTGGGCAAACTGCTGGAAGAGCATGCCGTGCTCTTGGTTTACCCCATCCCAGAAACCAAGTGGATCGTGCGCCAAACAAAAAGGGGGAGAAAGCTCGCTCGGCGAAAATCGCCCAAGCGCGGCCGGGTGGAAAACCTTTTCAACGAATTGCTCTATATACCCGAGCTTGCCTGCCATCCCAATTTCCGTTTCTGTGTACTGCTCACCCAGCAGGAAGAGATCTGGCGGGACGATGGCGGCGGCTCCTGGAGGCGAAAACATTGGAGCATCGCTGACCGCCGTTTGCTGGAAGTAACCGGGCAGATAGAATTTAACCAAGCCAGCGATTACCTGGAACTAATCCCGGCAAGTCTCAGCGCGCCTTTCACCCACCGGCAACTGGCCGCTGCGCTCAAAGCCCCGCTCTGGCTGAGCACGCGCATGAGCTATTGCCTGCGCAAAATGGGCTTGCTGGAGGAGCGTGGCAGGCAAGGCCGTGAGCTTTTATTGGCTCCAGCAGGGGTCCCTAATACGGCCAGGTCGGCATGATGCAGGAGCTTAAAGTCGACGGCATCACATTTAATCTTAGGGAATATTCAGGCGAGATCCAAACATGGATTAGCAAGGCTAATCAAGTCAAATTAGTCGAGCGCATCTGGAAGCGCGACCATACGTTGTGGAAACCTGACCCGACGGAGATCGGTAATCGTCTTGGCTGGTTAGATGTGGCTACGCGCATTAAGTCGGAGATTCCCGTACTTCAGGCCTTTGCCCGAGAAGTCAAACGAGGCGGAATCGGCAAGGTTTTGCTATTGGGCATGGGCGGGTCTAGTCTGGCGCCAGAATTATTTTCCAAAGTATTTAGCGACCGCAAGGTCGGCCTGCCGCTTGAAGTACTTGACAGCACCGACCCACAAGCGGTGAGTGCAAAAGACCATACCCATCGCCCGAAAGAGACGCTTTATATTGTTTCAAGTAAATCCGGCAGCACAGTGGAGACCTCTTCACTATTCAAATATTTTTATAATCGCGCCGCTGCCGAACTGGGCGCGGGATCAGCCGGCGCTCACTTCGTTGCCATCACCGATCCGGGCAGCAGTCTGGCGCAGGTCGGCGCTCAACTGGGTTTCCGCAGGATCTTTTTAGCGGATGCTGATATTGGCGGGCGTTACTCAGCACTCTCCCATTTTGGCCTGGTACCCGCCGCGTTGATCGGCGTCGACCTGGTCGCTCTGCTGGACAGCGCCGAAAATATGGCTGCCCGCTGTAAAAATTCGCGGGTGAGCGAAAACCCTGGCGCCTTACTCGGCATCGCTCTCGGTTGCCTGGCCGCCAAAGGCCGCGATAAAGCTACTTTCGTTTTGCCTGCAGCAAGGGAGAGCCTTGGGGATTGGGTCGAGCAGCTTCTGGCCGAGAGCACAGGGAAGGAAGGCAAAGGGATAGTTCCTATCGTCTCGGAACCAAAGCTTACGATAGAAAGCTATGCGCAAGACCGCGTATTTGTGGCCTATAGCCCAGTAACTACGGGACGTAGAGGACACCCAACAATCTCCCTAAGCTGGCAAAACGACAATGAACTGGGCGCTGAATTCTTCCTGTGGGAATTTGCTACCGCAGTGGCTGGTTGGGTGTTGGGCATCAATCCGTTCGACCAACCTAACGTGGAGGAAGCCAAGGTCCGCACCCGCCACTTCCTCGCTGAATACAATAAGGTCGGCAAGCTGCCGAAAAGCCAGGCGGAACCGCTAAACGCACAGACTTTGGATAGTTTCCTAAGCCGCGTTGCAGTAGGCAGCTATATCGCCTTGCAGGCTTATGCTGCTCCCAACCCCCAGTTGACTGAAGCCCTGCAAGGCCTGCGCGAAAAGCTGGCCAGCAAATATAAGTTGGCCACCACCCTGGGGTATGGGCCGCGTTTTTTGCATTCGACCGGGCAGTTACATAAGGGGGATGGTGGCAGGGGGTTCTTCGTGCAATTCGTGGCCCTGCTCCCACCTGATGATCTACCCATTCCCAATGAAGCCGGAATCCCCAACAGCGACCTGGCGTTTGGGGTGCTTAAATTCGCCCAAGCCTTGGGGGACGCTGAGGCTTTACAGGCCGCTGGGCGGCAGGTCCTTACCTTCCAGGTTCCGGGCAACCTCGTCGAAGCCCTGCAAACGTTCGGGAAGGCATACAATGGGGAACATGGCTGATCCACGCGATCAATACAAAAAGCAAGCTGCCGAGGCGGCGGTTGAATTCATTGCCTCCGGAATGGCGGTGGGGCTTGGCCACGGGAGCACTGTCCGCCACGCCCTGGAAGCCCTGGCCAGGAAACTCAAAGCCGGCGAGGTTAAACACATCCTGGGGATCCCCTGTTCAAAGCAGACCGAAGCCGAAGCCCAACGTCTAAGGATTCCATTAGCGGATCTCAATGAAATTGGCATCGTCGACCTG
>DATBWP010000235.1:0-7676 GCA_036514735.1 Anaerolineales bacterium | reverse complement strand
ATCAAGCTGCTCAACGGCATCTCGCCGCGGCTGATGATCGCCTCGCTCTCGGGGATGAACATGGCATTCCGGAAATCGGCTTACCAAGCGGTAGGCGGTTTCAACCCAAAGATCAACCTGCAGGCGGATACCTATTTAGGCAATCAACTGGCGAAACATGGCAAGACGATGCTGATCAGGGGCAACGTGGTGCAGGCTTCGGGGCGCCGCTACCAAACGGTGGGGCAGATCGTTTCCGAAACAGCAGTGCGCCTAGTCAATTCCATTTCGCTGAAACTTTTCAACACGACCCTGTTCAAGAATCAAGCCGACATCCGCTAAGCCGGTTTGGGGGCGTTGGCGGCGCGCGGGTCATTTACGGTAAGCTCCGGCTCATCACCCAGCACTGAATTCACCCACTCCACGCCCTGCATGAAGGTGTGATCCTGGTTGGAGACCTCGTATTTCCAGGCGCCGAAGCGGCCGCGCGAATAGATGCCGCGCTGTGCCAGCGCCGGCAGGGCGCGCTCGAGGATCGCGTCGCGGCCCAGGGTGGGCGTGGGGTACCCATAGTCGGCGCGGAAAGTCCACACCGACTCGATCTTGGCATCCGCCGGAATCAGCCTGGTGCGCCTGGCGCCCTGGAGCACCAGTTTCTCGATGTCCCCTTTTGGAAGGGGGACGGAACGGGAGGAAGCCGTCTCGGTCATCAGCGACCAGGCGCCTTCGGGCGCATTGAACTGGGAATAGTTCGAGAACACCGTGGCGCGAAAGAAGGGCGCCTTGTCTTCGGGGAAGTACATCCAGCACTTGGTCTTCAAGGGGTCTGGCACCCGGCCGCGAATGCCGATGCCTACAATGGTGACCGTGGAGTGGTGCAGCGGCGTAACATCCGCAAGTTCGTCGAGGTCGCTCAACATGCGCGCCAGCATGTCCAGCGGCATGCTGCTGAAGAGCAGGTCGTATCCCTCGTGGAAGCCGTCCGAAAAGTGGACGACGCGCTTTTTTGCGTCCACGTGCACGGCTTTCTTTTCCAGAGTGATCCTGTCCGCTAAGCGGCCGCCTACCCGGCGCCAGATCTCGCCGGTGCCGCCGTGCTTGGGAAACTGAAAGGTGGCATTAGGCCCCCAGGAAACGTCGTCGCGATTCAAGCCGATGTTGGTTTCTATGCGGCCCACATCCACCACCGCCACGCGATCGCCCACCCAACGGTAGTTCATCTTCTCAGGCGGGTAGGCCCACACCTTGCGGTTGTAGGGCAGCAGGAAATGTTTGGCAATGCCTTTGCCAAACGAAGCCCGGATCCAATCGGCAAAGTTTTCAGGGGCTTTATGCGTCTCGTGCGCCAGGGCTTTCAATCCGTCCAGGCATTCCTTCATCACTGCGGGGGGCAGGCGGTGGATATTGTTTTGGAACGGATAGGGCACAAAGCGATCGTAGATCCAGATCCACGATTCGCGCTGGTGGGTGAAATATTCGCCCTGCATCACCTCGTTGAATACCGCGTCAAAATAAGGATAGTGCGAATGGAGCACGTGCCCGCCCACATCCCAGGTGAAGCCATGGGAGTCGACGTAGGAAGTGGCCAGGCCGCCTACATGGTTGCTTTGTTCAAAGACAGCATATTCGCGGTGACCCAGTTGGCGCAGGCGCCAAGCGGCGCCCAAGCCGGCCGGCCCGGCGCCCAGGACGACGATCTTTGGGTTCTTCATCAGGGATGCTGATTATAAGGTGAGCACGGCATAGAATTCCCGAATAGGTGGGGTATGCATAGGCTAATCATCAAATCCTAAGCCGGTTTGCCCCGCTCCCTGCTAAAATGGCCCATCGCCTAATCGAATTGGAGAGTTCCCGGCATGCCTGAAATAAAAACAAGCACTGCACAACCCACCTGGGTGGAGATCGTCAAACGCTACACCGTTCCCGATCCCTGGAAAAGCAGCTGGCAGCTGATCAACAGCCTGACGCCTTTTTTTGTCATCTGGGTGCTGATGTATTTCAGTTTAAGCGTCAACTACCTGCTCACCTTGGGATTGGCTTTCCTAAACGCGCTTTTCCTCATGCGCATCTTCATCATCCAGCATGATTGCGGGCACAACTCGTTCTTCAAGAAGACGCGGGTAAATAACTTCGTCGGGACCATTCTTGGGGTGATCTCTTTCACCCCCTATTACGCCTGGCGCAATTCGCACGCCAAGCATCACGCCTCCTCGGGCGATCTGGACTTCCGCGGCTTCGGCGATGTGGAAACCCTGACCGTCGAGGAGTACAAGGCCTTGCCCCTGGGGCGGAAACTGCGCTATCGCTTTTACCGCCATCCGCTGGTGTTGTTCGTGATCGGGCCAACGATCCTCTTCATCGTGCTCAACCGCTTCCCTACGACTGCAGAAAAAGCCCCTGGGCGCGAACGGCGTAGCATTTATTTCACCAACCTGATGCTGGCGCTGATCTTCTTCGGCGTGGGAGCCTGGATCGGGTTTACCCAGCTGGTCGCCATGTGGCTGCCGCTGATGGTCTTTGGCTCCTCCATCGGGGTGTACCTGTTCTATGTGCAACACCAATTCGAGGACACTTATTGGCGCTGGCACGATGAATGGAACTATGCCGAAGCTGCGCTGCGCGGCTCTTCTTTCTTTAAATTGCCCAAGGTGTTGCAATGGTTCAGCGGCAATATTGGCTTTCACCATTTGCACCACCTGAGCCCCAAGATCCCCAATTACAACCTGGAGAAGGCGCATTACGAAAATGCCAATTTCCAGCAAGTAAAGACCATCACTATCCTGAGTTCGTTCAAGAGCATCTTCTTGCACCTGTGGGATGAACAAACCCACAAACTGATCAGCTGGCGCGACTATGCGCGCATGGCGCGCACGCACCGCGGGCAGGCGGGCGCTTAGCAGCCTTGAATGGGATAAGCATCCCAATAGAGGGTCGATGATCAAGGGCGTTCATACCATGTTCTACACCTCGCAGGCCAAAGAGCTGCGTGAGTTTTTGCGCGACAAACTTAGCTTAGATTCCTTCACGGATACCGGCGAGGGTTGGCTGATCTTCAACCTGCCCGAAGCCGATATGGGTGCCCATCCCACCGACCATGCGGGCAGCCCACCATCCGGCACGAAGGACATCTCTTTCTATTGTGACGACATCCAAGCCACGGTGAAAGAATTGAAGGCAAAAGGCGTGGAATTCACCAGCGATATCGAAGATCGGGGATACGGCTGGGTCACAAGATTTAAAATGCCCGGGGATTTTGAGGCAGAGCTTTATCAGCCCAGCTACCAAAAGAATAAATAGCAACGGGTATGAGCATGCAATTGCGCTCTTTTGTTCGCGGCTTTTTCCTGGCAGCGGCTGTGTTAGCCCTGCTTTCCTCATTAGGCATTTTCTTCTTCTTGGGCGGCAGCCAGGTTGCCGCATCACCTGACGGCGTTAGCGGAACCGTGCAGCACTTGTCCTGGTTCGAGTCCCAGGGGTGGTGGGGCGTAGCCATCCTGTTTATTTTCGCCACGCTGTATTACGGTCCACTGCACTTTTACCAGCTCGGGAAACTCGGGAGAGCAGCCCTTTTCGGGATTACAGTTATTGCCCTCACGATGTTGGCCATGCTTTCGATAGGCTTTTTTTATGTGCTCAGTGGTTTATGTGTGCTCCTTGGCCTAATCCTGATGGGCATAGACATCTTTATCAAACGAAATAGGGCGCCATGAAGGCAATTTTTTGGAAGCCGAACTCATAGAGCGTTAACTTAGCCCTGACCTAGCCCGCCTTTATAATAAATTCCGGAATCATTCGCCATGACAAATGAAAAGCCATCTGAGAATAAATCTCTTGTCTTAACTGGCGCCTTTTTAGGGATCTTGAGCAGCCTGACCCTGATCGGCCTGCTGTCTCTGGGAGACAGCCTGTTCGGCTTTCCCTTTGTCCCCTTTGATATTTTCGATTGGATGGCGCGCTCCTTGCCGGGGTGGCTGATCGGGACCGTGATCAGCACCATGGTGGCCGCCATCCGTTTCTTCCAGGGTTTCTTCCCCATCGGGGATATTTCCACCACCGCCAAGCTGGCTGAACAAGCCATTGCGCTTGTGCAGCTCGTCGCCGGAGGCGCTGTCTTTGGCGCCCTGCTCGGTTGGCAAGCCCGCAAGCCAAAACGCGACCTGGTCCTCTTCGGCCAAATCGGCGGCCTGTTTCTGCTTGCGGTTACCCTGTTCGTAGAAATTTCGTTGGGGTCTGCCCAACTTTCTGCCTTTGCTGCGGTCTGGCTAGCCCTGCTATTTGTTGGCTGGGGCTGGGGCTTAGCCTGGTTGATCCAGCGCTTTCCGCAAACAGAAGCGCCCGCAAGTCCACCCCGGCTCTCCCGACGGCAGTTCCTGGCGGTAAGCGGAGCTGGGCTGGCTGCGGCTGCCTTGGGCGCCTGGGGTTTTGGCAAGATCTTCGGCGGCAGCGGATTGCCCGCAGCGGCCAACCAGGCCACGCCGCAGCCGGTGAGCAGCGGTGATCCCTTCGGGGCCGCGCTAACCTCCGGCCCGGCGGTTTCGCCCTCGCCACAGGACTTGGCCGCGCGCCCCGCCCCGGTGAACGGCACCCGTCCGGAACTGACTTCCAACGAGGATTTTTATCGCATTGATATCAATACGCGCCCACCGCAAGTGGATGAATCTGTGTGGCGGCTGCAGGTGAACGGACTGGTCGACAATCCTTTGCAAATGAGCCTGCAAGACCTGCGCAACATGCCGCCCCAGACCCAGATCCTCACCATGCAGTGCATCTCCAACCCGATCGGCGGGGACCTGACCTCCTCCAGCCGCTGGACAGGCCTGCGCTTTGCAGACCTGCTGGCCCTGGCCGGGGTTAAGGCCGGTGCGGCCGGCGCGTACATCACATCCACGGACGGTTTCTACGAATTCGTCACCCGGGAAGACATACAGGATGAGCGCTGCCTGTTGGTTTACGAAATGAACGGTGAACCGCTCCCCAGCGAACACGGCTTCCCGTTAAGAGTCTATATCCCCAACCGCTACGGCATGAAACAGCCCAAGTGGATCGAGAACATCGAGTTGGTAGCCGAGCGCGTTGACGGGTATTGGGTGGACCGCGGCTGGGACCGGGAAGCTTACGTAAACACCGTTTCGGTGGTCGATACAGTGGTGGTAGACCCCGACCAAGGCACAGCCGGCATGGCGTTGTGCGGCGGCATTGCCTGGGCCAGCGCCAAGGGGATCAGCAAGGTGGAAGTGCGGGTCGATGATGGCTCTTGGAACGAAGCCGAACTGATCAGCCCGCCGCTAAGCCCGCTCAACTGGCAGTTGTGGCGCTACGCGTTCCCATATAGCGCCGGCCGGCACACGCTCCAGGTGCGTGCCTATGATGGCAACGATGAACTGCAGGTCATCGAGAACCGTCCGACTTCGCCTAGTGGGGCCACCGGCATTCATTCTGCCACCGTAAATTTATAAAATAGACGCCATCGACAAATAAAAACAGGGCAGTCAAGGACTGCCCTGTTTCTTAATTTCAGAGGGTTTAGATCGAGATGGGAGCCAACTCTTCGGCCAGCCGGCGCACTTGCTCGTAACCTACCGGTTTCACCAGCGTGGCATCGCTGTACTCGGCATAGCGTTGGGCCAGGAGATCGTCGCCAGTGACCAACACCACGCGGGTATGCATCAAGCGGGCTTGTTTGCGAATTTGACGGATGAGGATGCCGCCATCCAGGCTAGGTAAATGCAGGTCGAGCAGCACGAGGTCCGGGCTGGTGAACACCAGGTTGGCCTGGGCTTTATGGCCATTGTCCATGATCTCGGCCCGATAGCCGGCATCTTGCAGAGCTCTTTGAAAAAGCCCGGCAACTTGTTCGTCGTCCTCAACCACCATTGCGTAAGGCATCCCCATCTTTCTTCCTTTGGCTCGCGCCGCCTTGCATAGCGACTTTCATGATTTAACACGAAAAAGCCGGTTAAGGTGCGTTTACCCAGTGGTCAACCTGTTTTGGTTGACGGGCAAATCAGGGATATGGTATGATGCGACCCGCCCTTGGAATAGGATAAGGCACCAAGCGGCAGAGGAGAATCACCGATAAGTACTTCTGACTATAGAGTAAATAGAGCCATACGCGCAAAGCAAGTTCGCCTGATCGATGGCGAAGGTGAAAATCGCGGGGTTGTCACAATTGAAGAAGCCCTAAAGATCGCCCAGGAGGCCAACCTGGACCTGGTCGAGGTGGCGCCCAATTCCAATCCGCCCGTTTGCCGCGTGGTCAATTACGGCAAGTTCACTTACGAACGGACCAAGAAGGAACGCGAAGCGCGCCGAGCACAGAAGAAAATCGAAGTCAAAGAGATCCGCCTGCGGCCCAAGACTACCGAGCATCACCGTGGGTTTAAGACCAGGGCAGCGCGCGGTTGGCTTCAGGACGGCAAGAAAGTACGAGTCCGCATCCGCTTTCGAGGCCGAGAACGAGATTACCCGGAGATCGCCTTGCAGGACTTGAAAGAGATCGCCGCAGAGTTGAAGGATGTTTCGATCATCGAGCAACCCCCCGCCTTTGAAGGGCGAACACTGCTGATGATCCTGGCCCCCAATGACGGCAGCGAACCTGCCGCCAAGGTGGCGACCAAAAAAGAAACCGAGCCCGCCGAAGAATAAGGCGGACGAGGATAAGGAGCAACCGTGGCAGTTAAGAAGTTTCGCATGAAGACCCATAAAGCCACCGCCAAGCGCTTCCGCTTGACCGGTTCCGGCGTGGTAGTGCGCACCAAGGGTGGCAAGAGCCACTTTCGCCGCCGCACCTCGGACCGCACCAAGGCGTTGTTCACCGAGATGATCCCGGTGAAGGGCCGCAGCTACATTAAACGCATCCGCCGGTTGGCGCCCTATATGAGCAAATACAAGGCCAACCCGAGCACGCGCACGGCGAAGTAACGAGGAAAAATAATGTCACGCGTAAAAACAGGAACTACCCGCCGCCAGCGGCACAAAGCAGTCCTCAAGGTCACCAAGGGCCAGTTCGGCACGCGCTCCAAGCTTTACAAGCGCGCCAACGAAGCCAAGCTGAAGAGCTTGTTCTATGCCTACCGCGATCGCCGCAACAAAAAGCGCGATCTGCGCAGCCTGTGGATCACGCGCATCAACGCCGCCGCCCGCCAACATGGGGTTTCATACAGCCAGTTGATGAACGCCTTCAAGAAGAGCAACATCGAAGTGAATCGCAAGATGCTGGCCGAGCTGGCGGTCAGCGACCCCAACGCGTTCAAGGCGCTGGTGGAACAAAGCAAGCAACCGCTGTAACTGTGAGAATTAAAAGGGGATGGCGGTGCGCCATCCTCTTTTGTTTGACCGCTTGACCTGACTGCTTTTCGTTAGGCGTCCTCGGAATTATCGTTTGCATCTACACAACGGCCATCGGCCATGTCGATATCGCCATCGCCATCGTTGTCGATGCCGTCGCTGCACTGGGGCCTAAACGGCTCCGGCGTAAAAGTGGGGTTGGGCGTCGGCGTAAAGGTGGGGGTGGGCGTCGGTGTTGGGATGGCCGGATATGCTGCAAAGGGGAGCAGTTCTTCCGAGATGTCCACAAGGTCTATGGGTTCCTCATTAAGGAAGAAATCCAGATTTTCAGCAAAGACCCAGCAATTACCATCATAGTCAGGACCGTCGAAGAGCACCCAGGCATTGTCTCGCCCGCGCGCCAAGGGCAC
>DATBWP010000234.1:0-9629 GCA_036514735.1 Anaerolineales bacterium | reverse complement strand
GACCGAGAGTAGTCAGCGTGTCCAGGCGACTGCGAACTTGTTCATAGGGATCGAATTCGTGCTGCAGGGCGCGCATCGCGCCGGGCTCGTCCGGCAAGTAGCTCTTGGGCATGCGCACATCGGTGGGACAGAACACGCACTTGCCAGGGCAAGGATAGGGTTTAGTGAGCACGGTGACCACAGAAACGCCCGAGAGACTGCGCATGGGCTTGAGGCGAATGCGGGCCAGCAGGCCGGGCTCTTCGGCCCAGGCGCCGGTCTGGACTAACTCGCGATAGGCGGCGACCAGGATCTGCTTGCCGACGAAACCGCCGCCCTCCAAGGGGTGGCGGCTGACGGCTTCGAAGACCGAAGCCCCGGCGCGAATGTCCTCCAGCGCGGCGCGGGCGCACAGCAGGCGTTCGGGGGTGGCCCGTTTGGCCAGCTCCCAGGCCTGGATGCGAGGGCGGGGATTCTTGAGCAGGGTCATTGTGTGTCTATGGTCATTGAGAGCGCACTTTTACCGGCGTGGCAACCTTCAAAAGCGATCCGGGAGGTTGCCACGTCGGCCTCACGACGTTCGGCCTCCTCGCAATGACGAAGCAAGGAAATTGCTTCGCTCGCTGCGTTCGCTCGCAACGACTGTGCGCTGGTTTCTTCCTCTATAATCTTGAGGTTGGATACAAACATTGTAAGGCAACTCATCGCGTTGAACAGTCGATTCTATCAAAGTCTGGCGGCGCCTTTCTCGGCCAGCCGCGGCCGGCTGCAGCCGGGGGTGCTGCGGGTGCTAGAGGGACTGCCCGCCGAGGCGGACGTGCTGGACCTGGGCTGCGGCAACGGCGGGGTGGCACAGGAGCTGGCTCGCCGCGGACACCGCGGGCGGTACGTGGGGGTAGATTTCAGCGAGGAGCTGCTGAAAGAGGCAAGGAAAAACGTCCAAATTCCCACGTCCAGCGTCCAACGTCCTACTTCCAGTATCCAATTCATCCAAGCGGACTTAACCTCTAATTTCAATCAGCATTCAGCATTCAGCAATCAGCATTTTGACTTTGTATTCGCTTTCGCCATGCTGCACCATATCCCCAGCCGTGAGTTACGGCTAGGTTTCCTGAAGCAGGTAGGCGGATTGCTGGCGCCTGGCGGCCGTTTTGTGCATTCCAACTGGCAATTTCTGAACAGCCCACGGCTGCGGGATCGCATCCAGCCCTGGGAAGCGGTCGACCTGGATGAAAGCCAAGTCGATGCTGGCGACTATCTGCTGGACTGGCGCAGCGGAGGCCGCGGGCTGCGCTATGTGCACCATTTCCACGAGGCCGAGCTGGGCGACCTGGCGGCGGAGGCGGGGTTCCAAGTGGTGGATAGTTTTCTCTCGGATGGCAAAGGCGGGGACCTGGCGTTGTATCAGGAGTGGGTGGTTGCTGCTGCGAAATAGTCAACCTGGTTAGCGCATCTCATATTGCTTGCCGACGTGATCTCTCCCGTACGCTGTCCTTTTTTACGCAAATTAATGCCTAAATGACTTCCTTGACAAAGCCGTCAATTTCCCCACAAGTTTCGCGATCCGTTTAATAATGGGGCCATGCTATCAATGGAAATGCTATGGGCCGTCCTCCAGGTTTGCCCTACCCTTACCTTCAGCATCTGGATGCGCCTTGGCCCCTGATCGGCAAGCGCATTCACGTTGCCCTCAACCAGGGGCACGATCCCTACTTTGCCGTGAAACTCGCCTTCGCCCAAACCAGGGAATCTGAACGGGAGAAGATCAAAGGCACCTTGCTGCAGGTCTTGCCGGTCATGCAAATTCCCGGTCTTTCCTACCGCCAGCGCGAAGCCCTGATCGCCCTGCGCGCCTCCAACGTCGCTTCGCTAGCCCAGCTCAGCCGTGTGCTTGTCCAAGATCGCGCCAATACTCACCGGCGCCTCAGCGCTCTCGTTAAAAAAGGCCTAGCTGTGAAATTTTACCAACCAGGCGGCGTTTATTATTTCGCCATCCCCAAACCATTGGAGAAGTCGGTCAAGGCCGCCGTCTCTCGGTTCATTAACAACCTTATCCAAGAATACTCATCCACACCTGCCACACCTGCCACACCTGCCACACCTGCAACGCCCGCACTCCCTGCACCCCTTGCACTCCCTGCAATGCCCGCAAATACCGACAACAGTGACAACAGTGACAACGCCTACAATTTCGACCTGATTGACAACATCGGCACATCTACAATGGCTTTTTGAGGGTTTTTATGGTTCATGTTACTCAGGGGAATCGGATAGGCTCTCCAACCGGCGGCTTCATGCCCGACCTTGCTTCATCTTCGCACCGGGTGCCGGAGCACTGTCTTTAGTTTTGCTGGCGCGGTGCGGCGCGGGTCGCCGAGGTAGATCTCGTGGTGCTTGCCATGGGTGCGGTAGCCGTGCGCGGTGGCGAATTCATTCATGCGAAGGATGGTGGCCGGCTCTTCAGAGTAGGGACCGAGGTGCATGACCTGCATGCTGAACCCCTCTTTGAGGGCTTCAAAGCGAGCATGGTCTAACATGGCGGGGTCCTTCTTAGCGCGCAGCTGTTCGCGGGCTTCAGCGAACAAGGTTGCGGTGACCGGAGTGGGCTGCATGATCATGGCGGTGAAATACCAGGGATCAGCGTGACTCACGGTGAACTTTTTATGGCTGTCTTTGGTCCACCACAAACCTTCCAACGGCATCACGGGATAGTTCACCGGGTTGTTTTTCCGTTTCTTACACATAAATTTGATCGTGTACGAGAGCCCATAGAGGGTTTCCACTGCAGCGAGGTAATCGGGGGCCTCCGCCACCGAGATGTTGGCCGGGATGACACCGTCCACCATGATGAAATTGAAGCGCGGGATTTTTATCACGGTGACTTCTTTGGCGCTGGGGCTATAGAGATGTTTGTATTGTTTCCTGAGATCGAGTATTTTCATGGCACTCCTGGGAAGTTAAGGCACCGCTCGAATGAAAGTGCAGGAGGGAAACCGCGGATGAACACTGATCAATCAAATCTGACTCTCCAGGCGGGGGATGTAACGGTCCAGCCATTCGAGTTCGGTCTGCAATAGGTTGTAACTATATTCGAACATACCTTCGAGAAAAAAGGGCAAATGCTCCTGGTGCTGCCAAGCCTGCTCCACTTCGTCGCGGCGCAGGAGCACGACGCGGCGGTAAATGCGCAAGGCCCTGGCCGCCTCGTCCGGCTGGATGCCGGGCAGCCCGGCCAGGCCTAGCAGGAAGGAGGAATTGGGCTGACCTGGCGCAGCTAGGGCCGCCAGAGTAGCCTGGCGCCAGGCGGCCTGCCCCTTGGGCTGGATGGTATAGACCTTACGGGTGGGGCCGCGGCCTGCAGCAGGTTGGGGCTGGCTGCTGATCCAGCCGCGGCTTTCCAGCTTGCTAAGAATGTAATAGATGGAAGAGAAACCTACCTCGGTCCAGTTGCGCATACCGCGGGACTCGATAAGTTGCTCGATCTCATAGCCGTGGCGGGGAGCCTCGGCTACCAGGCCAAGGATAGCTAATTCAGCGTTGGTCATATTATTCTAGTACTAGAATAGTAACAAAAAACAGTTAATTAGTCAATTAGTGATTAGTCACTTAGTGATTAGGCAATAGGAAATCAGGGATTGGGAAATATACCGGTTAAAGCCTCGACTCCGCATAAACCCTAGGTCACAATATGTGCCGAATCTTTCATCCTTCATCTTTTCTCGTTCCTGCTTGTATACTTCCCCCATGCCACGTGAAGCGCGTTCCCAACGAGTGGAAGCTATCGTGCTCAAGCACGCCGACTTTGGTGAGGCCGACCGGTTGCTGACGCTTTACACCCGCGAGCAGGGCAAAGTACGCGCCCTGGCCAAAGGGGCGCGCAAGCCCGGTTCGCGCAAGGGCGGGCACCTGGAGCCGTTCAGCCGGGCGCGGCTGCAACTGGCTACGGGGCGAGACCTGTTCATCGTCAACCAGGCTGAAGCCATCGAGGTCTATTCCAGCCTGACGGAGGACCTGGAAGCGCTAGGGTACGCCTCTTACGTCGTGGAACTGCTGGATAAATTCAGCGCCGATCACGACGCCAACCAGGCCTTATACCGGTTGGTGCGGGACACCCTGGGGCGCCTGGCGCGGGGCGAGGAATTGCAATTGACGGTGCGTTATTACGAAGTGCGCCTGATGGACCTGATGGGCTTCCGGCCTGAGCTGCAGGTTTGCTTGAAGTGCAGGAAAGCGATCCGCCCGCAAGACCAATATTTTTCTTTCGACCAGGGAGGCGCGCTGTGCCCGGATTGCGGGCGGCACGACCCAATCGCCCGCCCCATTTCCCTGGCGGCACTGAAGGTGCTGCGCCACCTGCAACGTAGCAGCTACCAGGAGGCGCGGCGGGCCAAGCCCAACCGCGACGTGCAAGTGGAGTTGGAGACGCTGATGAACGCCTACGTCATCTATTTGCTGGAAAGGAATTTGAATACGCCGCGCTTTTTACACAGAGTGCGCCATCCCGCCAAACAAAAGGAGAAACCGTGAAACTCACCGATGTGCGCCTGTTGGTCTCTGACATTGAAGCCTGCCGCGCCTTTTACAAAGACAAGTTGGAATTAAAAGAACAGGTGGCCGTGGAGGGCGTCTATTACGAATTCCTGGCCGGCGAAGGCGTGGTATCGATCTACAAACGGAAACTCATGGAGGGCGTGTTGGGGCAGGATTCCGGCGGACAGGTGAGCGGCGACCGGGCGGTGGTAGTTTTCCTGGTCGAGGATGTGGACCAGACGTATGCCAAGCTGCAAGGCAGGGGCGTGGCCTTTATCACACAACCGCACAACCAAGAAGCCTGGGCGTTGCGCGTGGCGCATTTGCGCGACCCGGAAGGGAATTTGATCGAGATCTATAAGCGGTTGAAGCAGTAAGCAGTAGACGGTAGGCAGTTGACAGCAATCAGAAGGATAAATCTTTCAATGATTTCCAATGCTTGACTTCTCGACTCGGTTGGCAGGAAGATGGTTATTCGGAAGACAGCGTTAGATGGATTCCTCGCTTTCTTGAATCCCAATTGGATATTGAATAATAGGCCGCTCGGAATGACAAAGGGGCTGGTTACCGTGGGTGAAATGCTGGCCTTAACACAAGAAAACAAGGGCGAGGTCACCTCGCCCCTACAAGAAATTAAAAACCTTCGAGTTTGGAAAAATCGGCGACGCCGGAGGCCAGGGCAACGATGCGCTGCAACATGCCAAGACGATTTCGGCGTAATTGTTCATCCTCGGCCATGACCAAGACCTTATCAAAGTAATTGGTAACAGCCAAAACCATAGGCTTAAATGATCGGAAGAATGATCCAACCGATCTCTGCTTGAGGTGATTTGTTTCGGCCTTCTTGATCGCGCCAAGAAATACTCTGTCCACAGTTTTATCTTCCAGCGAATTCTCGTCCACTTCGTAAATCTCTTTTAGACCGCGGGTGATGCGCACGCAACGGGAGAAGGCTGCCAGGGTCTGTGGCCAGTCCGGCTGGGCTAACTCGGCTGCCAGTTCCCGTACGGCGCGGGCAGCCGCGACGGGGTTGCGACCTTGCACGGCCAGCACGGCATCCACCACATCGTGGCGTGTGCCGCCCTCCAACAGCAGGGCGCGTTGGCGCTGGATGATGAACTCGAGCGCTTTGGCTTTGGCGGCATCGCTGACCAGCACGGGCTGGGCAGCCGCCGCCAGAGAGATCGCCTCGTGAAGGTCAAAGTCCATATCCCAGGCCATCAAGCTCTGAACTAGGCCAATGGCGGCGCGGCGCTGGGCAAAGGGGTCCTTGGCGCCGGTGGGCTCTAACCCAAGGGCAAAGAGTCCGGCCAGGGTATCCAGCCGATCGGCCAAGCCGACCACCAAGCCAGCCTTCGATCTAGGGGTGGCATCGCCGGCAAACCGGGGCAGGTAATGCTCCAGCAGCGCTTCGGCTACCGCAGGCGGCTCGCCGGCATCCAGGGCGTAATATTTGCCCATTACCCCCTGCAAGCTGGTCATTTCGATCACCATCTTGGTGGCCAGGTCGGCTTTGCAGAGGTGGGCGGCGCGCTCGGCGGCCTTGCTCTCGTCGGCGGTCAGGCCCAGCCTGGGTGCTAATTCCTTGACCAGTGCGACAATCCGCCGGGTCTTGTCGCCCATCGAACCCAGGTCCTTTTGGAAGGTCAGCTCCTTGAGCTGCTCCACATAAAACTCCAGCGGGAGTTCACGGTCCTTGCGAATGAAGTAAGCGGCGTCGGCGAAACGGGCGCGGATCACATCAGCGTTGCCGGCGGTGACCGCTGACTTGTCGAAATCGCCGTTACCTACGGCGATGAATTTATTCAAAAGGCGTGCAGAAGGGGCCGGGAGATTGCTTCGCTCGCTACGCTTGCTCGCAATGACGGGTGACTCAACCGGGAAATAACGTTGGTGTTTCTTCATCACCGCGATCAACACTTCGCGGGGCAGATCGAGGAAGGCAGGGTCGAAATCCCCAAGCAGCGCCGCAGGGGCTTCGACCAAGTTGGCCACTTCGGCGAGGAGTTCGGGATCATCCCGCACCTCGCCGCCGGCCGACTTGGCCAAGGCAGCTACCTGGGCGCGGATGGCAACTCGGCGGGCGGCGATGTCCAGCAGGATGCCTTGCTTCTTGAGATGCGCAAAAAACGACTTTGGGGTGGTGACAGCGAAGGAAGTCGCTTTGCCCTGGCGCAGGCCGCGGCTAGTTTTGCCGCTTTGCAAGCCGGCGTACTCAAACGGAACAAGATGCTCGCCATGCAAGGCCAGCAACCAGCGGATTGGTCGCGAGAAGGTGGCGCCGCTGGCGTTCCAGCGGACGGATTGATCGAACTTCAGCGAGGCGATCAGGGCGGGCAAGCTGGCGGCGAGCACTTCGACAGCGCTCTGGCCTTTGTGATGGGAGCGGGCCACCATGTATTTGCCGCCGTCAACGGTTTCCACCTTGAGGGCTGAAACCGGCAGGCCTTGGCCGCGGGCGAAGCCCTCGGCGGCAGGGGTCGGTGCGCCATCAGCGCCAAAGGCGCGGGCGGCGGGCGGACCCTTGACCAGGTCGTCGCGGTCCGCTTGGCGGGGAGCCAGGCTGGCGATCAAGGCCACCAGGCGGCGAGGAGTTCCCGAGACCTTCAGTTCTTTGTACGCCAGCTTCTGCTCATCCAGCAAAGTTGTGAATGCGGCATGCAATTGGGCAATGGCTGTTTCAAGATCAGCGGGAGGCAATTCCTCGGTGCCGATCTCCAGCAGAAAGTCGGCGGGCTGTTGGGGTCCGAAGAGTTTTTTCGCGGAACTACGGGCGGGTTTGAGACGCGCCCCTGCAGAATCTACGAGGTTATTTTGCAACCATGGAAATTCCTGGCGCTGGCGGTCAGCCACATAGGCTTCAGCCACCTGGTTGGAGAGGGCGCGCATGCGGCGGAAGTAGGCCTGGCGCTCGGTGACACCGATGGCGCCGCGCGCATCGAGCACATTGAAGGCGTGCGAGGTCTTGAGGACGTAATCGTAAGCGGGCAGCATCAGGCCGGCTTGCAAGGCGGCCCTGGCTTCTTCTTCATACAGTTCGGTCATCTGGCGCACGCGGTCCACATCGGCCGTTTCGAAATAATATTTGCTTTGCTCGCGCTCCCCCTGCAGATTCAAACTACCCCAGGTGTGTTGGCGGCTCCAGCGCAAGTCGCCGACGGTCTGCACGCTTTGTAGCGCCATGGCGATGCGGTCCAGCCCGTAGGTGATCTCCACGGAAACGGGGTCCAGGGTAAGGCCGCCGGCCTGCTGGAAATAGGTGAATTGGGTGATCTCCAGGCCATCGAGCCAGACCTCCCAGCCCAGGCCCCAGGCGCCAAGGGCGGGCGCAGCCCAGTTATCTTCGACAAAGCGGATGTCGTGCCTGTTCACGTCGATGCCGATAGCTTGCAGGGATTTCAGGAAAAGCTCTTGCGGGTTGCCGGGGTCAGGTTTGAGGATGACCTGGAACTGGGTGTGCTGCTGCAAGCGATTGGGATTTTCACCGTAACGGCCATCGTCGGGGCGCACCGAGGGCTCCACGTAGGCTACGTTCCAAGGTTCTGGCCCCAGGACACGCAGGAAGGTAGCGGGGTTCATGGTGCCGGCACCGACCTTCTCGTTGTAAGGCTGCCACAAAACGCAGCCCCAGTCGATCCAATATTGCTGCAGGGAGGCAATGATGGATTGGAAGTCTTTGGGTTGGGCGGATTTCGTTGATTTTGTCGGTTTCTTGGTTTTCTTGGCCATTGGTGACCATTATATACGCCGTTACCCGACGAGGAATCTCTTTATAAAAAGGCATCCCGTCAAACCCAATGGTCCTAATTCCAGTACTTTTCTGTGGGGTCTCCGACCCTTTGCGTGGCTCCGCCACGCGTTGGATGTCGTTGGACCCCCCTCGCCAGGAGTGTACGCCTGCCAAAACTGAGACAAAAAGTCACGCATTTTGCCAGCTTACTTTAAAGATCCTCGCGCGCGAACAAAGAAGACTTACAAGGAATCGCATGAAATTCCAACTAGAAACGATTGGACTGCCAACGGCATATAATGCGATTGTGGCGATGCGCGTTCTTTACGATGGCTGGCCGCTGATCTATGCACCGCTAAGTTCGGCGGCGTGGCATTTGCGTACGCTGCTGACAATAGGCGCAGGAATGATCGAACCTGTGCTGGCCTTGCCCACTGAGCCGCAGGCCGCTCCTTTGGGAGCGGAGATGCTAACGACTTATCACCACACACACGATCGCGGCGCGTGGGTGCAAGACATCCTGCCGCGGCTGGCGCTGGAAAACGGGGCAGGGGCGATCCACACCACAAACCCAAGCGCTTCATTGTTCGGCAAAGTACCGACCCTAGTGAGCCCCGCTGAATTGGAAAGACGCCAATCCGGCAGCCGCTGGAAGGCAGCCCTGGGTCGCGGCGGCCTAGCGCGGGCACAAATCCTATGGCCAAGCGACCTGCCCGCGCCGCGACTGCCGGGCGCGGTGCGCCGGCTGCCACCGGTGGTGCACGCTGAATTCCAGATAGCGGCGGCACAAGCTTCCGCAAGCCGAACGAGGCTGCCCGAAGAATTCATTCTGGTGCACGGCTTGCCGGATGAACGCAGCGCGCTGAGCTTGCTGGAAAGCTGGACCTGGGCGGCAGCTTCGATCGGAGAGTTTTATCCATTGGTGATCGTGGATCTGGACGAAGCCACCGCGCGGCTAGTGCAGGAGCAACTGCCCAGGTTCCATGTGGAGAACAGCGTACGAATCTTGAACGCAGTCCAGCCACAGGAGTTGGCTGGCATTTACCAGGCCTGCACCGCCCTGGTGCATCTGGGCCAGCCCGCGCCGTGGGGCAACCCGCTGCGGGCGGCGCTGGCCGGCGGCAAGGCGGTCGTAGCTCAGCGCGAAGCGCACACGGAAGCTATCGTGGGAGCGGCAGCTTACCTGACGCCGCCGGAGGATCTGCGCGCCTTCGGGGCAGCGATGATCACTGTGGTCGTGGATGAGAATGCCCGCGAAAAGCTGGAGGACGCGGCGCGGCAGCGCGCAGCCCACTGGAAAGCAGATGCGTTTAAAGGTGAATTACTGGTAATTTATAGGGAGTTAGCCAGTAGGGCGCGGCACTAAAAGGTGCAGAACCAGATTATTTGG
>DATBWP010000233.1:0-12640 GCA_036514735.1 Anaerolineales bacterium | reverse complement strand
CCTGCGCACTGACGCTATTCCCTACCCCGGCTTTTCCGGCGGCCCGCTAGTGGATGCCGAAGGCCGCGTCCTGGGCATTAATACCTCCGGCCTGGGCATGGGCGCCTCGCTCGCCATTCCTGCCAAATTGGCCTGGACCATCGCCAGGGCCATCGAAGAGCACGGCGGCGTGAAGCGCGGTTACCTGGGCATCCGCAGCCAGCTCGTGGAAATTTCTGAGCCCGCCCGCGCCGCCCTCAAGCGCCAGCAATCCAGCGGCCTGCTGGTCATGGGCATCGAGCAGGACAGCCCGGCAGCCGCCGCCGGCCTCATCGTCGGCGATCTGATCGTCGCCTTTGCCGGCCAGCCGGTTGCCGACCATGACGAATTGCTGCTGCAACTCAACAGCGGCGTGGTGGGTAAAGCCGTTGAACTCGAGCTCCTGCGCGGCGGCCTCCCCCACGTTGTGAAGATCACCATCGGTGAGCATGAGCCGGCTGTCGAACACGGGATGCACGGCCGCCACGGCCACCGGCACCGCGGCTGGAGGCGCTGATGCCTCTCCTCTTCGACTCTCCCGCTGCCGTCGCTGCGGCCCGGCCCAGCCTGGTGGCGGTATTCGCCCGGCGCTTCGGGGCCGGCGCCGGCATCTTGTGGAGCGCGGATGGCCTGGTGCTCACCAATCATCACGTACTTGGGCGCCAGTCGCCGCGCGTCATGCTGGTCGACGAACGCAGTTTCGCGGCAGAAGTGATTGCCACTGACGAAGAGATCGACCTGGCTTTGTTACGCATCCCGGCCGCAGATCTGCCCGCCGCCCGCATCGCCGATTCGACCCGGCTGCGCGTCGGCGAGTTAGTCTTCACGCTTGGCCATCCCTGGGGCCAGCGCAACGCCGCCAGTTTGGGCATCATCAGCCACTTGGCCAGCGCCCAAACCCGCGGCCCGCGCGGCCTGATCCCAGTCATCCGCACCGATGCGCGCCTGGCCCCGGGCAACTCCGGCGGTCCCTTGCTCAACGGCGCCGGCGAAGTGGTGGGCATCAACACCCTGATCGTAGGTGGAGACCAGGGCGTTGCTATTCCCAGTGCGGTTGCGCTGGATTTTATTTCGAAGATAAAGGTAGGAGTGAATAGCCTACAGTGAGTAGTAAGCGGTTTTCCTAATGACTAATCACTTTTCACCAATCACGCCTTGCAAATGATTCGCCTCTTCCTGCTTGCCCCCACCCCCGCCCTGCGTTCCGGCTTGCGCGCCCTGCTGGCGGCTGATGAGCGTTTGGAAATCGTCGCCGAGGCGGACGCACTCGACGAGCATGATGACCTGGCCGCAGTGGATGTGCTCGTGGTGGCCGGCGACACGTACGCTTTGGAAGCCCTGCGGGCTCACTTAGAGCGCGTCGAACCACCGCCGGCGTTGGTGTTGCTTAGCGAAGAACCTGCCGCGGCCCGCGGCCTGGCGGCGCTGCCGTTGCGCACCTGGGGTTTGTTGCCGCCGGAAGCCGGCGAAGAAGAATTGCTGGCCGCTGTATTCGCCGTGCACGAAGGTTTGCTGGCTGCCGCGCCTGCGCTGGTGCAGCCGCTCTTCGGCCCATCCCTGGTGGCGGAGGAGATCGCTGAGTTGGCTGAGGTTCTCACCGCGCGCGAGGGCCAGGTGCTGCAACTGCTGGCGCAGGGCTTTCCCAACAAGCAGCTCGCTTTGCAGCTTGGCATCAGCGAACACACCGTCAAGTTCCACGTGTCATCCATCTACGCCAAACTTGGCGTCACCAACCGCACCGAGGCCGTACGCCGCGGCGTGCGCCTGGGCCTGGTGGTGCTGTGACGCTCACGGCTTGATCCATTGCTTGAAAAGCGCCAGACTTTACCCAGGCAAGCGCCATCTCGTGCTTTAATTTCGCTGGCGGTCACAACCTAAATCTGTGCGCGTAAATGACCAGACCCCATCTTGGTCTTTGCAACCAGTAAAGGAATTGACAAGCCGTGCAATATATATTTCTTTCTCAAAAAACCCGCCCCTGCAGCTAAACATAACTATTTTCAAGCCCTTCTCATTTAAAAGCCTGACCGCGATAAAATAGACAAGCTTCGATATGTACGGCGGTTGGTGGCGTTTCCTTTCTTACGACGAATCCCAGGGCAAGCCCCAGGTGGACCGCGCCTTGCTGCGCCGCGTGTGGGGCTACGCCCGGCCTTATCTTGTACCGCTGCTGGTGCTGTTGGCCGCTATCGTGGTCACTTCGCTGATCCAATTAATCCCCCCACTCCTTTACCGCGACCTCTTCGATAACGTGCTGCCCAAGCAGGACTACAGCCGGTTGGGTTTGCTCGGGGTGCTGATGCTGGCCGTGCCACTGGTTAACAGCCTGGTCGGCGTGGGGGAGCGCTATCTCAGCGCCCGCATCGGCGAGGGACTCATCTTCGACCTGCGCCAGGGCATGTACAACCACCTGCAGCGCATGGGCTTGCGCTTTTTCACCCATACCAAATCCGGAGTGATCATCTCGCGCTTCGACGAAGACGTAGTGGGCGCCCAAAACGCCATCACCGGCACTATTCCCAACATTCTCACCAATGGCGTCACCTTGCTCAGCACCCTGGTGGTCATGCTGGCCATCGAATGGCGGCTGACTTTGATGGCCATCCTGGTGGTTCCGCTCTTCCTGCTTCCCGCCCGGCGGGTGGGCCGCGTGCTGCGCGAGATCCGCCGCAAGGCGATGAACTACAACGCCGAGATGTCCACCATTGTGGGCGAAACGCTCAGCATCAGCGGCGCGCTGCTCTCCAAAACCTTCGGCCGCCAGCGCCAGGAGCGCGAGCGCTACCGCAAAGCCAACCAGAACGTACGTGACATCGGCCTGCGCCGTGCCCTGGTGGGCCGCTTGTTCTCCGTGTGGCTGGAGCTGGCCGGCACGGTGGGCATGGTGCTCATCTTCTGGGGCGGCGGTTATTTCGTATTGCAAGGCGCCATCAGCCCCGGCAGCATCGTGGCTTTCGTCGCCTACATTTTCAGTCTTTATGGGCCCATTTCCTCGCTTTCCAACGTCCAGGTGGAATTTGCCACCTCGATGGTGAGTTTCGAGCGCGTCTTCGAGTTCCTCGATATGCCGGTGGAGATCCAGGACAAGCCGGATGCCATCGAACTCAAAGTAGTGCACGGCGGTATCCGCTTCGAAGCTATTTCCTTCAGTTACCTGGCCGGAGAGGAGCCGCCTGGCCTGCCCAACCATGGCACCGCCGCAACCAATGGCGACAAAGAACAGCCCGCCGTGGTGCCCACGCGACGCGATGCGCTGAAGGAGGTGAGTTTCGAGATCCAACCCGGCCAGCTAGCCGCCCTGGTAGGGCCCAGCGGGGCCGGCAAGACCACCATCACCTACTTGTTGCCGCGCCTGTACGACCCCACCGAAGGCCGCATTCTGCTGGATGGCCACGACTTGCGCGACCTTAAGTTGGATTGGCTCGCCCACCAGATCGGCGTGGTGACCCAGGAGAGTTATCTGTTCCACGATACGGTGCGGGCCAATTTGCTCTACGCGCGGCCCGAAGCCACCCAAAGCGAACTGGAAGCCGCCGCCAAAGCCGCCAACATCCACGACATGATCGCCGGCTTGCCCGAAGGCTACGATACCGTGGTGGGCGAGCGCGGCTACCGCATGAGCGGCGGCGAGAAGCAGCGCCTTTCCATCGCCCGCGTGGTGCTCAAAGACCCGCGCATCCTCATCCTGGACGAAGCCACCTCGCATCTCGATTCGCAGTCCGAAGCCCTCATCCAGGCTGCCCTGCAGCCGCTGCTGCGCGGCCGCACCAGCCTGGTGATTGCCCACCGTCTCTCCACCATCCTGGCCGCCGACCTGATCCTGGTGATGGATGAAGGCCGCCTGGTAGAACAAGGCACCCACGCCGAACTTCTGGCTGCCCGTGGTCTCTATGCAAACTTATACGAGACCCAGTTCCGCCATACACGCGAAAAAACCAGTGAATAGTAATTGGGTGAATAGGTATTTCCTACTCACCAACCCCTATTCACTACTCACTCGTTCCTTCGCGGTACACTTTCGCTATGTTCATCACCCTCGAGGGTCCTGAGGGCAGCGGCAAGACTTCGCAGCTGCCCGGCCTGGCGGCCGCCTTGCGCGCCGCGGGCTACCCGTTGGTGACCACGCGCGAACCGGGCGGCACGCCGATCGGCGACCAGATCCGTCACGTGCTTTTCGATCTCGATAATAAGTCCATGAACCCGCGCAGCGAGATCCTGCTTTTCCAGGCTTCCCGCGCTCAATTGGTGGAAGAAGTCATCCGCCCTGCGCTGGCCGCCGGAAAAATCGTATTATGCGACCGTTACGCCGATTCGACCCTGGCCTACCAGGGCTATGGGCACGGCGTTGATTTGGGCGCGCTGGGCGAGATCGTAAACTTCGCCACCGGCGGGCTAAAGCCGGCCCTGACTGTTTTTCTGGATGTGCCGGTGGATGTAGGCTTGAAGCGGCGTAATAAAGGCGGTGATTGGAACCGCCTGGATGATTATGACCAGGCCTTTCACCACCGCGTATATGAAGGCTACCAAAAACTGATCGCCGCCGAGCCACAGCGCTGGGTGGTCGTGGATGCGGCAAGACCACCCAAAGAGGTGGCGGATGAATTGCGTCGGGTTGTCTTGGATCGGTTAATGCACCGGGTTTAAAGCCGGCTGCCGGTATCTGAATCATCAACCCCCATCCCCAGATCCGGCAGTTCGCGTTCGATATCTTCGGGGGTTTGGCCTTTATCCAGGCGGTCCACCACTTCATCGAACTCGGGCCCCAGCTCCTCGCCCATCTCGCTGCTCATTGCGCGCATAGTGCGCGCCAGGGCGCTGGGGTCCTCAGCCATTTCACCCGGGTCATCCAGGTTAGCGAGGTCGCGGCCTTCACCGCGCAGCATGCGCACCCGGCCGATGCGCCGGCGCACCTGTGCGCTGCCGCACTTGGGGCAATTGAGGCGCGCGGCGCCATAATCCTGGTAAGACAGATGGCGGGCAAACCGCACGCCGCACTCTTCACAGACGAAGGAATAGACCGGCATGTGCGCTCTGAATGATTATACCGAGCGACATGTATAATACCGGCACGCTCGGAGCCAGATGAAACAAGAGACGCCCCAATTCGGCCCTCCACAAACCCCGCTGCTCATTGTCATTTCCGGCCCCTCAGGCGTGGGCAAAGACAGCGTGCTGCAGCGGATGAAAGAGCACGGCCTGCCCTTCCATTTTGTAGTGACCGCCACCACCCGCCCGCAGCGCCCGGAGGAAAGGGAGGGGGTGGATTACATCTTCGTCAGCCGCGAAGAGTTTGCCGAGATGATCGAAAAAGGGGAATTGCTGGAATATGCGTTGGTGTATGGCGAATACAAAGGCATCCCCAAAGCCCAGGTGCGCAAGGCCTTGGCCAGCGGCCACGATGTGGTAATGCGCGTCGACGTGCAGGGGGCGGCTACCGTGCGCAAGATCTCTCCGGAAGCGATCCTGGTCTTCCTCACCACCTCCAGCGAGGAGGAGTTGGTCGAGCGGCTCAAGAAACGCAAGACGGAAAAAGCCGAGGACCTAAAGCTGCGCATCGCCACCGCCCGGCAGGAATTTAAACGCATCGTCGAATTCGACTACGTGGTGGTCAACAAAGAAGACAAGCTGGACGAGACCGTTGAGGTGATCAACGACATCATCCAGGCCGAGCACCATCGCGTGGAACCGCGCCGGGTGAGCTTGTGAGTGAGGCCACGCCCCGACGTCCGGACGCCGCACCCAACCCAAACCAAGAGCCCCAACCCCTAGCGCAGATCAACCCTGTGCGCGCCCAGGTGCGCCTGCCTGAGCGCACGCCCTTCGTGGTTTACGCGCTGCTGGGCCTCACGGTAGCCGTCTATCTGTTACAAATGGCCACCGCTGACCCGCGTCTGGTGGCGGCTAACGTAGCCTGCGGCGATCAGGCCGCCTGCTTCGGCATGAAGATCAATGACCTGATCCTGGCGGGCCAATGGTGGCGTTTCATCACTCCGGTGCTGTTGCATGCTTCTTTGTTGCACATCGGCTTCAACATGTACGCTTTATACATTCTGGGCCCGGAGTTGGAGCGCCATTTTGGCCATATCCCGTTCTTGATTTTGTACCTATTAAGCGGTTTTGCCGGTGTAGTGCTGTCGTTTTTGCTCACCGAAAGCCCATCTCTGGGAGCATCCACGGCGGTCTTCGGCCTGCTGGGCGCCCAGGGAGTTTTTGTTTATCGCAACCAAAAACTGTTCGGGCGAAGAGCCCAGGCCATGCTGCGCAGTATCCTCAATATCGCGGTGATCAACCTGCTCATCGGGCTTTCGCCGGGCATTGACAACTGGGGACACGTGGGAGGACTGCTGGGGGGCGGCCTGTTCGCCTGGATTGCCGCGCCGTTCTATGCACTTGAAGGAGATGGTGTGGAACTCAAGCTGGTCAACCACACCAAGTCCGAGCGCACTTGGCTAGCTGCGTTTGTGGTCAGCGCGATATTTTTAGCCTTGGCGAGCGTGAAGTTCTGGACTTAATAATTCCTATTTCCGGTATTTCGCTTCGCGTTTTTCCAAGAACGCGGCCAGCCCCTCTTTGTGGTCAGCGCCCTGCCCGGCAATTTCCTGGTTGTGCGCTTCGTAATCCAGCACTTCTTCTAAATTGGGCAGCATGGCTTTATTGAAGTCGCGCTTGGCCAAGCCCATGGCGCTTACCGGCCCATTGGCCAGGCGGCTTGCCCAGTCCCAGGCTTTCGCCTCCAGCTCCTGCGCCGGCACCAGCGCATTCAGCAAACCCCAATCCAGCGCCTGCTGCGCGTTGATCGGTTCATTGAAGAAGGTCGCCTGGGCAGCGCGCCCCAACCCGATGATGGCCGGCAGCACTAGCGACACACCTGAATCCAGCGCCAGACCAATGCCGCCGAAGCCGACCACGAAGCGGGCCTCTGGCGACCCAATGCGCAGGTCGCAAGCCAAAACAAGGCCCAGGGCAGCGCCGGCTGTGGCGCCCTGAATGGCCGCCAGGATCGGTTTCTCCAGGCGGCGCATCTGTAGGATTAGCGGGTTGTAATTTTTTTGCAGATGCTTGCGAAACGAAATATGTTCACCGCCACCGAACTCGGTGACATCCTGCCCGGCGCTGAACAGCTTCCCGTTCGCTTTCAAGAGCACACAGCGTACTGCGTCTTCGCGGGCCGCATCCTTCAGCAGGTTTTGCAGCTGTGCCACCATGGTGGAATCCAAGGCGTTGGCCTTTGAGCGGTTAAGCGTTAAGGCCAAAACCCCGTCGTTTAGCTCGCGGAGAATCAGATCGTCAGGCATGGGTCGCCTCCTAAATAAATAATCGACGCGCAAACCGTATCGTCGGCGCAATTAGGTTGATAGTTAGATTATTCTAAAAGGAAAACTGATCGATTACTAGGTCAGCGGATCGAGGTCGTCGCTCTCGCTGTCCTCCGGCTCGTCATCTTCGTAGCCGATGGCCAGTTCGATCTCTTCGTCGGGCAGGCGCACCCACAGCATCAATAATTCGCCTTCTTCTGTTTCTGCGGCGCGAGCCGCAAGGATGGGCGCTTCTTTGAAGCCGCCTTCTTCATCGCGATACTCCAACATGATGCTTTCTGTGTTCTTCCAGGCGCGGTGGCAGCGTTCGACTAATTCGTGGCCGTTGAAGGTGCGCAAATGGGTCAGCGCTACTCCGTACAATAAAGGTCCTTCCATCACCCCGGTAGACCAGCCCTCGTCCACAACTTCGAACGTTGGCGAGGGTCCTTCGATGATCGTGATCTTGTCTTGCATCTGGTTTCCCTTATTAGCGCCGAATATTACCACATTGAAACCGGCGTTGCTATGGAGTCGACCGGCAAAAACGCGAAGGTTATAATGCCTGCGCCCATGTACAAATTGGTCATCCTGGTCGAACCCCAGGACGATACGGCCGCCTTCGATCGCCGCTGGCCGGAGTTCCTGGCCGAGGCTGAACGCATGCCTGGCCTGCGCCGCGAAGTTACCGCCCGGGTGGACCGCGTGCTGCACGGCGCGGCGCCAGCCCACTTGATCCACGAACTCCATTTCGATTCCCTCAAGGCTGCAACCGGTGCCATGGCTTCGCCCGAAGGGCAGCGCGCCGGCCAATTGTTGCAGGCGATCAGCGGAGGCAAGCTAACCTTGCTGTTGGCTGACCACCTGCAGGACGACCTTTCCCATATGCGCCGCCACCAAGAACCAGTTGACAGTGGGCAGTAGACGGTTGGCAGAAAAAACCCGGCGAAAACGCCCATGACACGGAATAAGGACTTGCTGCCCGCCATTCTGGTCGCATTAGTGGTGGCAGTCCTCGTTGCCGTCTACGGCTATTTTGAATACGTGCGCCCTTCCGGTCGTTGGGCGCGCTTTGCCGAGCTGCGCACCAACCCGGCTACCTTTGCCCGTTACAGCCTGTTGCCGGGCCTGCGTTGTGCGGGGGCGCCTTTTGCCTTCCCTACGCGCGGGGTTATCCTCGGTCTGTGGGACCAGTCCTACCGTTTCGGCCACCACCATTCCGGCCTCGACATCTTTTCGGGCACCGAGCCCGGCGTGACCGCGGTTTACGCCGCGCACCCCGGCTATCTCTCCCGCCTGCCGGATTGGAAAGCTACGGTCATTATCCGCATCCCCAGCGACCCACTGAACCCCGGCCGTCAGATCTGGACCTATTACACCCACCTGGCTAACCAGGACGGAGAGAGCTACATCTCCGAAGAATTCCCTCAGGGCACCTTTGAACAATATGTAGAAGCCGGCACCTTCCTCGGCTATATGGGTGATTTCTCCGGCGACCCGGGCAATCCCACTGGCCTGCATTTGCACTTCTCCATCGTCAAGGATGATGGCGACGGAAAGTTCCTCAACGAACTGGATATCCGCAACACCTATGACCCCAGCCCTTATTTCAATTTGGCGCTCAACCACCGCGAAAATCCCAACGAGATCCCCCTGTGCCAGGGCGAAACCACGGTGGAACCCTGGGAGCTGCGCGATGGAAGTTAGAGTTGCGCTCATCGTAGGCGCCGGCTTGCCCCTCGGACAGCAAGTGGCGCGCAGCCTGGCCGCGGCTGGATTGCGTGTAGCGCTGAACGACCTGCTGCCCAACCACATCGAAGCTTTGGCCGCTGAACTCAACGCGGCCGGCGGCCAAGCCGCGGCTTATCCCACCGACCTCAGCCGCAAGCTGGGCTTGCAAACCATGTTGCAGGCCATCCTGGAGAGCTGGGGGCGCATCGACATCCTGTTGCTCATCCCCGCCGTGCGGCCCAGTACTGCGCTGCTCGACCTGGACGAGTGGGATTGGCACCGCGCCCTGGACCTCAACCTGACCGCGGCGTTCCTGTGCGTGCAATCCGTTGGGCGCGTGATGCGCGAATTGGGCAGCGGGCTGATCATCACGGTCATCGGCGAAACCGAGGCGAACTCCGCGGTCTACCCGGTGGCTGCGGCCGGCCTGGAAGCCCTTACAAAAGCCGCTGCTGCTGAATTGGGAGCTTACAATATTCAAGTACACTCATTTTCCGGAAAGCAAGATCCCCAAGCCATCTTGCAGCTTTGTTTAAAAGAGCGAGCTCCAATCTCCAGTCTCTAATCTCCAGTCCAAGGAGTCTGCTATGCCAAATACCCCCCTGATCCTCACCGAAATCCATGAGCGCGTCGCCCTGTTGCGGCTCAACCGTCCCGAAGCGATGAACGCACTGAACACGCCGCTGATGGTGGAACTGATGGACACGCTGGAAAAGCTGGATGCGGATCCTGCCATCGGCGCCTTTGTGCTCACCGGCGACGGGCGCGCCTTCGCCGCCGGCGCCGACATCAAAGAAATGGCTGAGTCCTCATCCATCGAACTGCTGCTCAAAGGGCACATCTCGCCCTTTGACCGCATCAAGAAAATTTCCAAGCCCGTCATCGCCGCCGTTTCCGGCTGGTGTCTGGGCGGCGGTAACGAACTGGCGCTGTCGTGCGACCTGATCGTGGCCTCCGAGACCGCCCGCTTTGGCCAGCCCGAGATCAACCTGGGCGTGATCCCTGGCGCCGGTGGAACCCAAAGACTCACCCGCACCTTGGGCAAGGCGCTGGCCATGGAGATGGTGCTCAACAATCGCACCCTGACCGCCGAGGAGGCGCTGCGCTTCGGGCTGGTCAACCGTGTAGTTCCGGTGGAGCGCTACCTCGACGAGGCCCTGGTGTTGGCGGCCGAGATCGCCGCCCGCGCTCCGCTGGCGGTGCGGCTGGGCAAGGAAGCCGTCAACCGCGCCCTGGAGACGCACCTGGCAGACGGCATCGCCGAGGAGCGCCAGGCCTTCTACTTCCTGTTCGCCTCCGAAGACCAGAAGGAGGGCATGCGTGCCTTCAGCGAAAAGCGCAGGCCGAAGTGGACGGGTAGGTAGAAGCCCCAAAAGTCAACTCGCAATCCACAATCCCGACGATTTAATGTAGACTCGAGGTAAGCCCTGGTAGCTCAAATGGATAGAGCAAAGCACTCCTAAGGCTGAGGTTGTGGGTTCGAGTCCCACCTAGGGCACTTGTGTGAAAGCACCGCAAAAAGTAGAGTTTCTACTCGGCGAAGCCTAGTAGAAACTCTTAAGGCAAACGCCTGGTTTTGCTTTTTGGCGTTTGCCAGCACTCACTAAGGCCGAGGTTGTGGGTTCGAGTCCCACCTGGGGCATACAAAAAGACGCCGGTAAACACCGGCGTCTTTATGATTCGACCTAAGTTTAGTCGGTCTTCGCGCTAATTCTGGCCAATCCGGTTCTCGTTGTGCGCCTCGCGATGATGCTTGTCGTGCTCCTCCTGGGTGTCGAATTCTTTTCCACAAACGGGACAAACGATCTTTGTTTTATTTGTCTGCTGTTCATTCATTCGGTCATCCATGGTTACCTCCTGCCATTGGGGTAAACGAGCCGACTTTGCATCCGTTACATGGAAATTAACCGTAAATAGTATAAATCTCACACAAGGCGGTAGCTATCCTGCCCAAAATAGCAAGACGGTTAATTTCCCTTACAGTCCTTGCGTTGGTTTCTGCTTGCACATCGGCGGAAACCGCACAAGATCCTGCGCTGCCAAGCGTCACAGATCCGGATTGTCCGGCCCTACCAAAACGGTGGATATCGCACCGCAAACTTACGGCCGTGCAGCGGGCAGCTGGCCGGTTTGGGCGATCATCAACAGGACAGAATTGATTCTCTCCATGGAGGAAATCCAACAGGCTCCCTTGAGGGAACATGGTTATCCCTACAAGGTATTGTGGATCATTATTAAAACGTATACCGACAAAGTCGGCTTGCATGGTTGGAACTTTGAAAAAAACAAACCGCTTTGGTTCCAGCTTGGTGGAGAAGAGCCGACCACCACGCCGGTACTCGATCCGCTAACTCCAGGAGCATACAGTATTCCGGATTATGTTGATTTTCCATCATACGTTATTATTCCCGGGATGGGTTGTTACATCATCGAAGCCGTTTGGGATGCGGGAAGTTGGCAAATATATTTAACGGTCAAATAATAAAATACCGCAAACGCCAACGCCGGGACGCAGTAAAGTAAAAAGGACAAGGTGGAAGCAAAATGTATAAAATAGCCACTATCAGCGCGCTTGTTGTTACCACCTTAGCAGATATTTATTCCATTTTTCTGCTAACCGTGGGTCATGGCGTGTCAACCATCCAAGAGGGGTCTTCTGTGGTTAGTTATGGCCATTCTCCATCACCTGCAGCCATTTATCCCTTGATTGCCTCATTCCCCATAATTTTCGGCTTGATAACTCGAAACTATTGGGTTTCCTGGCTTGGTTTGTTGGCCCTTTCGATCTTCGCTGGCTTGTTTGTGTTTGGAATTGGTGGTGCGTTTATTCCAATTTGTGTATTGTTGCTTGTGCTCCTTTTGATAGTACAGTTCACCTCCCGATAGCTTGCTTAGTACAATAAGCACACTATGAAACGCACCGATGTCCCGATTGAAGCCACCTGGAAACGCGAGACCACCTTCGCCTCCTGGGAGGCCTGGGATAAGCAGTTCGCCGCGGCCAAGGCGGCCCTGCCCAAGCTGAAGAAGTACAACGGCAAGCTGACCAGCGCCGCCAAGCTGGCCGCCTGGTTCGAGGTTTACGAGCAGCAGGCGGTCAGCCTGGGCGAGCTGGCCGGTTTCGTGAGTTGGGCTTCCACGGTGGACACCAGCGACGAGCAGGCCAACAGCCGCCAGGGTCTGGTGGCCGGGCTGGCCGCCGATTTCCAGGCCATCACCTCTTTCGTCGAGCCGCAACTGCTCAAAAAGGGTAAAAAATTGCTTGCCTGGTCAAAAGATGCGCGCCTGAGAAAGTTCGGGCACTATTTCAAGAACCTGTTGCGCCTGCACAAAAACACGCGCTCCGAGGAAGTTGAGGAAGTGCTTGGCCTGGCCGGCGATCCGTTCTCCATGGTCTACCGCGCCTACAGCGAGCTGACCAACGCCGACCTCAAGTTCCTGGATGCGGTGGACACCAACGGTGCGACGCACCCCATCTACCAATCGACGCTTAACTCTTCGATGCAAGCCACGGACCGCGCCCGCCGCCGCAGCGCCTGGGTCAATTTCTACGATGGTTACCTGGCTATGCAAAAAACCCTGGCGGCGTTGTACCT
>DATBWP010000232.1:0-3602 GCA_036514735.1 Anaerolineales bacterium | reverse complement strand
GTTAACCCCGTTCACGGGTTAATTGCTTGGCGCTTCAACCGGATTTGGGTTCGATGAAACGCTCGTGCTCAGCCAGCGAATCTCTCACCAGCTCGAGCAGGCCCTGCAAATAACGCTCGGATTGTTCATCGAGGTGCTGCAAGCTGTCTTGCACCTCACGTAAATTGTCTTCCAAATGCACCAACTGGTCAGCCAGTTTGTCTTGTTGGCGTTTGCTTTCGCGCTGATGCTCGTCTTGCGCAAGGGTTAAGTTCGACCAGCGCTTCTGGGCATCGGCCTGGAAGGTGGACCATTCCTGGCGGAAGCGTTGATCACCCAGGCGCTGGATTTCACTGACTTCGTTAACCCGGCGGTTGATCTTTTCAACCAGATCGTCGAAGGCGCGCTGGGCGCGCTTTAGCGCTAATTCGGTATTGTCAAATTCCTTCAGCCTCTCGGCCACCTCGCCAGACTGCTGCTCTATGACCTCAAACCTTTTGCCCCATTCCTTCCATTGGTGTTCGCGATCTGTTTCCCCCAGCGCAGCTTTCATCATAAATTCATCCTGCGCCGTCTTGCGTTCTTCTTCAGCGGCGGATAGCTCATCCATGCGCTTTTCTACCTTGTGCTGCGAAAGCCGCACGCTTTCAGCCTGCTTGGCGGCGGCCTCCAGGCGGGTCAGCAGCGCCGCCACTTCGGCGTGCATCTCGGTAAGGCGCTGGGCATCTTCCTTGCTGGATTGTTCCAGGCTTTGGGCCAACTGGGCGCGCTTTTGCTCGCCGGTAATTACATCTTGGATGGACTCACTCAACGATTCGACCTTGCCTTCAACTTGTTTCAACTGGTCGATCTGGTTATTGAGGTTTTTCTGCACGATCTGCAGCTGGCCGCCTTCTTTACGAAAATCCTCAATGACTTTATTTATGCCTTTATTTTCTTGCTGGACGCTTTTTTCTAGTTGCGCAGCTTGCTTGTCGAAAGCCTGGACTTGTTTCGTGATCTCGCCTTGCTGGGCTTTGATCTGCTTTTCAAAATCCGCAAGGCTCTGGGCGAATACATCCAATCGACCCTTGAATGTTGCCAAGGTCTTGGCGGAACTCTCGCGTTTGGTCTGGGCATTTTCCAGTGCAGCCAAGCGTTTTTCGAGTGCGGCCACCGCGCTCAGCGCCTTGCGGTGCTCGCTGTCCAGCCAGGCAACCTTCTTTTCCAGTTGTTCTTTTTCCATGAAGTAACCCGGCCTGCTCGTTAAGAAGCCAGAGAGGTCGAGCGATTATAGCATGCAGGATTTTCCGGCGTTTTTACGGTGCGAGTTGGCTAAACATGCCCGCCAGATCGGGCACGGCTGAAAGAAACACGCGCGGGATTAATCCAAATCCCAACAGGCTTAAGATCACCACTGCGGAAAAAACCCACATATAAGGGTCCGATAAATCGTTGGCCTGGCCAGGAGCCGGCGCGGTTTCCACTTCTTCAACCCAATGGCTGGTCTTAGCCGCTGAACTCGCCAGCGCTCCATGCACCAAGCGCAGACCTCCTGCCAGCAACCCCAGGCTCCCGATCAAAGAAGCTGCTGCCGCCCAAGGCGAGGCGGCTGCGACGCCATCCAGCAAAGCCACTCTGCCCGGGAAACAGCCCAACAAAGGCAACCCGGCTACGGAAAAAACAGCTACCAACAAAACCAGCAGGGCCAGTGGGCGGGATTGGGTCTGGGTCTGCAGGCCCTCAATTTCCAAACCTGTCTTTTCAGGACGATACAACATGGAAAGGGCTACAGCCCAACCCCAAATTGCCAACGCTTGCGGCAGGAGCAACGCAAAAAAAACCTGGCTGCTGTGCACGCCCAGCCCCAGGGCCTGCAAGCCAAGTCCGGTGCACAGCATGGTCGCATAGGCCAGCATGCGTCCCAGGTGCCGCTCTCGAGCGGCCCATAGACCGCCCAAAAGCGCCGTTAGACCCCCGGCCAAGAGGAGCACGAGATAGGTTTGAGAACTATCCCGCAGCCAGCTGTATCGGTCGAAAAAACCCAAACCAAAAATTAGGCCGATGGAAGGCAGAAAGAAGGCCAAAAAACCCACCACGTAAGGGTGGCTCTCCATCCCCAACATTGGCAACCAGCTATGGAATGGAAATAAGGCCAGCAGGAAGGCAAAGCCCAGAGCTAACAACAAGCCAGCTCGAGCCACCAAGTCCAGGTTACCAGGGCTGGCTTCCACCCCGGAGAGGATCCAGCCTGTGAACAAAATGAAGGGCACTGCGAAGATCTGGAATTTCAGGAAACGCAGCACTCCCGGCCCTTGGGTTCCAGCGGGCGCCAGCAGAGGGATCTGCAACATGGCTGCCAGGGCGATCAACAGGGCCGCGTAGAGGAAAGGTTCCACTGCCAACGCTGCCACCAGCAAACCAATACAGATCAGGTTGATCGGGATAAATAAGGGGCCGGGCTTAGCCAATTTTGTTCCCAAAATCCAGATCGCCTCCACCAAATAGATGAAGGCGAGCAAGGGTGCTTGCGCATCGCTGAGGGTAAAGCTGCGGCCGAACAAAAGAAAGGAGGGCGTTATTTCCAGTGAAACAGGACCGAACTGTAAGACCACATCGATGGGTATTTGCCAAGCAGCCCAACTGAGGAGCAAGCTAACACTGGCGGCAACGAATAATGGCAGCGCGTCTTGCCGGCGATATAACAACAAGGCCACCCCCAACAGCACGGGCAGGCCGATCCAAAGGAGGGCAGAACTCATCGGCGCGGCTCCGGGGTAGAAGACTGCATAAGATAGGAACCGATCAGGGCCACACCTAAATTAAGGATGGCCAGCAGACCGGCAACCAGAATCGAAGTTTCCACCCCGGCATAGATGATCTCAAAACCGGCCAGGAGCGTGAGTAAGCCGAGGATATTCCGCACCACACTATTTCCCAGTCCCGCCAGCATCACGCCAATCCCAATAAGGAAAAGGCCGCCCCAGGCCTGATTGATGTTGAATTGGCGGCTCCACACAACCAACTCCGGGGCCGCGCCTACCACCATCACCACCACCACGCCCTTCACCAAGATAAAAAAGACGGGACTGCGCGGGAAACGCGTTTCGCTTTCGCCTGGGAACTCCGGCAAATTTAGCAAGGTAAGCCCCAGAATTGCAGTGGCGATCCACCCTGCCACCAGTTTGACTGCCGCCAGTTCCAAAGGCCAGGTGGCGCTCACTAAAAAGAACGCCAGCAAATACTGCACGCCGAGCGCGGCCAGCGTCCAGCGCAACTCACGGCTGAGCAGTAAAGCCAGCGAATTAGCCCCCAGCAAACCAAGCAACAGGAAAGACAGCAAACTTTCCACTATCAGCTGCCCATTCCATATTGAGCTGCTAGCGAGAGCAAGATGGCCACGAAAAGCAAAGCCCAAAGCACACCGGCCGGGCCTTCAAGTAATCCATTGAAGAAGGACAGTCCCCAGGAGAGCATCCGCGATAATAGGTTTCCAACCAGCTTTAACCAGCGCAGCGAAAAGAGCCAATCCAATGCCAGTTGGATGCGGGAAGCCAGCGTCGGCCGCCGCAGCCGGGCAAGGAAGAAAAAAATCGCCGAGCCCGCAAGCACCACTAGCGCGGGCCACCATGGGATTGGTGCCT
>DATBWP010000231.1:0-7134 GCA_036514735.1 Anaerolineales bacterium | reverse complement strand
TGGGGATTGGTGTGCAGGCGGGAAATCACGTCATCCAAAGTCAATCGGCCCTGGCTGACTGAGGTGAGCAGCAGTGGGAGGATGGTTTCCAGACCGGGGAAACCAGGCGGCGGAGCCTCTCCATCTTTTTCTGCCAACGTGTGGGGGGCATGGTCGGTGGCGAAGCAATCCACCACGTCGAGGTTGGCCCACAGCGCGTCTTGGTCGGCTTTGGTGGCCAGGCGCGGGCGCACCTCGGCGCGGCCTGCGCCAAGGGCAGGGAGGTCGTCCTCGCAGAGGTAGAGATGATGGGGGCAAACCTCGCAGGTGACGGACAGCCCGCGTTGCTTGGCGGCGCGGATAAGCAAGATCTCCTCTCGGCGCGAGACGTGGCAAAGGTGAACGGGGCGATCGTAGAGGGAGGACAACAGGATGGCCGCGGCGAGGGTTTTGCCTTCGGCGTGCACAGCCAGCGGAGCCGCTTTGGGCCAATTGGAGAAATGCGGCATCCAGGCCAGCAGGTCATCCAGCTTGAGGTCGCCATAGGTCTGGTCGAGGTAAAGCTTGAGCCCGGCTGTCTTTCCAGCCAGCTTAGCAAGCTCCGCTGAGTTGAAACTATTCCCTCCAATGTATTGCGCATAGTCACAACGAGCTTTAGCATCAGCTGCATCGATTGAAATCTTTAAGGTTACCGCGTCGGTGATCGCCGGTTGAGTGTTGGGCATGGCTAACACGGTGGTGAAACCACCGGCCAAGGCCGCAGCGGTGCCAGAATCCCAATCTTCCTTGTGGGTAGCCCCCGGCTCACGCAGGTGAACATGGATGTCGGTGAGACCCGGTAGGCGCATCAGCATTGGGCCCCAGGCATAAAAAAAGCGCCCAAGAGAGTCACTCTCTTGGGCGCCATTGGGTGAGTTGATTTCCTGGGTGTATCGACCATGTCCTGCCTATTGTATGGCGATTCGCATCGCAGTCAAGTCCCTACTCGTTGGCAATATTTTGGAGGACACCCAAAAATCCAGCCAGGGAATCGGCCCCCGAGGTGTGCCCCGTTGGGAGGATGCGCAGGGCTGCGGCTTGCAAGGCGCGCCTGTCCTGGCGGGCTAACGCAGTAACCAGATCATGCCAAGGCGCAGCCGCCTCTCCAGCAGCCGCAGCAGTTAACCAGGCTGCAGAGAGCGCATGCGTGCGCGGCGCGGCGGCTGCGGCGATAGTTGCGCTGAAAGCGGCTGCCTCTGGGCGAGTGGCCCACAGCCCGTGCATAGCGCCCAGCAACAGATCGTCGCCGGCAGGAGTGAGCCCAGGGCCCATGCCGGCCAGGCTTTTGGCAGCAGTTGAGATGGCTGCAAGGTTTGCCCCGCTGATACCGGAAAAAAGCAACGGGATATTTTGCTCTGCCACCTGCAAAATGCGTGAAGGCAACGTGGAAGTGGCCAACGGATCAAGCAGCAGACGGGCAAAGCTATCCAGTGGGGCATATTCGCGGAGCAGGCCGGCGAGTGAAACTGCCACCTCTGTGAAATCACCCCATTGGGCTTGAGCCGCGCCCCAATTTGGGGTCGGGTGCCAGAGTTCGGCGCTTACAGCGTCAATCAGCCACTCGCCAAGCCAGAACCCATTCTCGAAAACGAGCAGGCTGGCATCCGCATCCACATCATCGGGGAAACGATTTTCTTCAAGCACCAACGAAAAAGGGCCGGGGCCAATGTGATGATTAGCCAAGGCCAGCACATCCCCTTCCTGGTTGACCACGTTGATGACGCGTTCAAACACATAGAGGATGTGGGCCTGGTGCGTTTGTTCCAGCCAGAGCCGGGCGCGCGGGGCAATGGAAACGGCGCGCAGCCGCTTGGAGGGATTAGCGCTCATGGCACGGAGTGGTGGCGATCGGCGTGAGGTGCATCCGATAAAGGATATCGCTTAAGTCAGGCAGCGGGCCTAAACTTGTCGCAAAGATGTCACGCCTAGCTACCCCCCCCAAAAAAAATGCGTAGGACTCCTAAATAGATATGATGTTTTGTGCCGAAGTGGCTGGGTCGATATAAATGACAAGCGCCCTGCATCCCGAGGGATAAATCCATGGGCTTATAAATAGCAGGAATCTGGTCTTTAAGGGCGAAGCCGCAGGTTGTCTACGAGTGGATAACCAGCGCGCCGCGCGCCTGGATTACGGCTGGGAATCTGCGTACGCTTTAACCAGTTCCCAAAGCCGGTTTGGGCTCAAGGGGATTTCGCGAATTTCAAAGCCTTCGAGACCCAAAGCGTCTTCAATCGCCTGGGCAAAGAGCGGGCCTACCGGAATGGCTCCGGCCTCTCCGGCGCCTTTGACCCCCAACGGATTGAGAGGGGAGGTGGTGACCTGGTGCCCAATTTCGATGCGCGGCACATCGCCAGCGCCGGGCAGCAGATAATCCATAAAGGAGGCATTCACGATCTGTCCATTTTCATCGAACATCAATTGTTCGTAGAAGGCGTTGCCAATGCCCTGGGCAATGCCGCCGTGGATCTGCCCGTCCAGGATGAGGGGGTTGATCACATTGCCGCAGTCGTGCACCGCCACATATTTCTTGATCTCCAATAGCATGGTGCGTGGATCGAGTTCGATGATCATGGCGTGCACGCCGGAGGCGGTGACGCCCATCTCTGGGCCGAAGTAGTCGGTGGCTTCCAGGCCCGGCTCGGTGCCGGGTTTGACCGCGCCGCGCATAGGGTTGGCCCTTTGGGCCAGTTCCCCAAGTGGGATAGCCGTTTGCGGAGCGCCCATGATCTGCACTTTTCCGTCCACGAGTTCCAGCTTGTCGATAGAAACTTCGCCTTCGAATTCCTCGGCGGCTTTGGCCAGAATCTTGTGCCGCACTCGCACTGCCGCGGCATGGATGGCATTGCCGGCCACCACCGCGCCGCGGCTGGCAAAGGTGCCCACGCCCCAGTGGAACTGGTCGGTGTCTCCGGTGACCAGGTCGATCTGGTCCACCGGTACGCCGAGCTGCTCGGCAACGATCTGGGCATAGCTGGTGTAGTGTCCTTGGCCCTGCGTGCCGATGCCGGTGGCCACGCTCACGCGGCCATTGGCCTGCACCTGGATGCGGGCGCCCTCATAGGGGCCGATGCCAGTGCCTTCCACATAACAGACAAAACCCAGGCCGAGCTTCTTGCCCTCTTTCTCCGCTTTTGGTTTGAGCTCTTTATAGAATTTTTCATAGTCGATCATTTTCAGCGCTTGATCGAGGATGGGCGCGTAGTTGCCGCTGTCGTAGGTGAGCTCTGAAAAATCCTGGTAGATGATGCTGTGCTTGTGAGGAAACTGATCGGGTGGGATCAGATTCTTGCGGCGCAAAGCAACCTTGTCCATGCCCAATTCTTTTGCGGCTGCATCCAGCAGGCGCTCCATGACGAAGATGCCATGCTGGCGGCCGGCGCCGCGATAGGGGCTGACCATGGGCTTGTTGGTGAAGACGGCGGTGAACTCGCTGTAATAATTCGGCACCAGGTACATGCTGAGCAGAGTACATTGCGTATTGATGGGAACGGTGAGGCCGTATGGGTCGTAGGCGCCGTTATCGTGCCAGAACACATCCTTGACGCCCAGGATGGTGCCGTCTTTTTTCAAAGCCAGCTCGGACTGATGGAATTGGCCGCGCTCCTGGGTGGTGGCGTAGAAATTCTCAGAGCGGTCTTCGATCCATTTCACCGGGCGGTTTAACTGGATGGCGATCCAGGGCAGCAGCATTTCTTCCGGGTAGAACATGAGGATCTTCGGGCCGAAGCCGCCGCCGATGAAGGGAGCAACGACGCGTACCTGGTGCTCCGAGAGACCCAACATGCCAGCCAAGCCATTACGGATGATCACCGGCGCCTGGGTGGTATCCCAGACGGTCAGCCTGGCCGCCTTGGCATCCCACCAGGCGACGATGCCGCGGTTCTCCATGGCGGCAGCCGTGCCGCGGTCATAGAAGAATTGGCGCGAGATCACCATATCGGCCTGGGCTTTGGCTTTCTCGAAGGACCCTTTTTGCTGGACCACGTGAGCGGCCACATTGTCTTGCAGATCTTCATGGATAAGGGCTGCGCCTTTTTCCAACGCCTTGCGCGAGTCGATATGCACCGGCAACGATTCGTATTCGATGGCAACCAGATTGGCGGCATCTTCGGCGAGGTAACGGCTTTCGGCCACGATGCAAACCACCGGCTCGCCCACATGGCGCACTTTGTCTTTGGCGAGGATGGGGTGCAGGCGCTCGTTGAAGACGGCGTCTTTGATAGGGGGCAGGCCGACGTTGAGGATGCCGGTGCGCCAATAGGAGCCGAGGGCCGCGGCGGTGTACACTGCCAGCACGCCGGGCAATTCCCGGGCGGCGGAGACATCGATCGAGCGAATGCGGGCGTGCGCGTAGGTGCTGCGCACGAAAGCGATATGCGCCAGGCCGGGCAGGTTGACATCGTCGACAAAGAGGGCGTGGCCGGTTAGCAGCCGCGGGTCCTCGTTGCGTTTGATACGGGCACCAAAAAAACGGTGCTGGCCGAAATAGCGCGTGGCCAAGGGGCGCTAGTCCTCGGTGAAGGCGACGGCGCGGCAAAAGGCGGCTTCGCCGCCGCGGAACATCCAGGGGAAGGCGCCCAGGACGATGCGTTTGTTGTGTAAAGTCGGGTTGCCCATTTCACCACCCATGTTTTCTACATGAACGCAATCGTAGGGGAAGAGGGCGTTGTGGGTGAGCTGGTAAGCTTCGGGCGGGAACATCTCGTCCACCTTGGCAGAGCCACCGAATTTCTTTTCCACGATGGCGCGCACCTTGGCCCAATGTTCCAGGCCGCCTTTACCAAGGAAACGCCCAATGGGCAGGTTCATGGGGTGATCGGTGGAGATCATGTCCACGCCCCACAGGTGGATCTTCTTATCCAGCAGCCATTCGCAAATACTGTGATGCGGGCCGGGATGGCGCTGGATGTAGCGCTCTTCGTCGGCATCCTCGCTGAAGAACGAGTACTTGTGCCAGCCGGTGTTGATGAAGAGGATGTCACCGTTGTTTATTTTCGCCTTGGCTTCGATCATCTGCGGGGTGAACACATCCAGATCGTCCAGTTGATCGCTCAAATCTACGATAACGCCTTCACCGTAGAGCCAATCGAGGGGCAGTTGGTCGATGGTCTTGCCCTTGGTGACGAAGTGGCGCGGCGCATCGAGGTGCGTGCCCATATGGTTGGAAGTCTGGATGTATTGCGCGTTGACGCCGTGTTCAGATTTTCGCTTGATGTACTTCACCTCAAATGGTGGGTAGAACGGCCAGAACGAAGCGTCCTGATTAAGCGGTTGGGAAAGGTCGTGGATTTTCATGGGGCTCCTATAGTTTGTACTGTTTAACATACGCGCGGATGGCGTCTTCAAAAATCTTCATCGGTGGCCGCACCAGGCCGGCGCCCACCTGACCCACGCCGGCTTGCTTGTGGGCGATGCCGGTGTTGACCCGCGGGGTGATGCCCAGCTCGACCACCTTGCGGATATCAATGCCGGTCGGTGTGCCGCGAAACTCTAATTGGGGGATGGTGAAATGGGTGTGCTCGGCGAGGGTGATCTCGTACATTTCCAGGGTGGCGTTGAGAGCGTCTTGCGGCGTGCCGCTGACAAAGGTGACAATGGCTGGGGCGGCCGCCATGGCGAAAGCGCCGATGCCGGCCGTTTCGGTGATGGTGCTGTCGCCTATGTCGGGATTGGCGTCCTTGCTGCTGTAGCTGGGGAAGTAGAGGCCGTCGGGCACCTCGGCCGGCGCGGTGAACCAGGCATCGCCAAGGCCACTTACCCGCAGGCCGAAATCGGTGCCATTGCGCGCCATGGCGGTCACCATGGTGCTGCCCTCCACACCATGGGCGGCATCCGCCATGGCCTTGCAGGAGGCCATCACCGGGTTAAGCACACTGAGCGCGTTCTCGCCAAGGAATTTCAATATCTCCATCTCCAAGGCGCTGTCATCAGCCACCTTAGCGATCCACGGCGCCAGCTTGGCGGTGTAAAGAATGGAGCCGGCTTTGTTGCGGTTATGGCCCTCGTCGCCCATGTGCAGGGCTTCAGAGAGCAGGGCACGGATATCCAGGCCACCGCTGGCAGCTAAAGCCTTCGCCAATACTGGACCCATCTGGTCATTCATCCACTTCAGTTTGGCAATGACGTCTTCGCTGTAAGCGCCGTAGCGCAGCACCTTGCCATAGCCTTCGTTGAGGTTTGAATACGCCTTATTGCCATGTGTCTGATTCTCGATGATGTAGACCATCATCGAAGCCGAGGTGACGCCGGCCATGGGGCCAACGGTGTTGTGATGGTGGCAGGGAGCAAAATCCACTTCGCCTCTTTCCACCAGGGCTACGGCTTCCTGCTTGTTTTTGGCCAGGCCTTCAAAGATCAGCGCGCCGATGACCGCGCCGCGCAGCGGCCCGGACATGCGCGCCCATTCGATAGGTGGCCCAGCGTGCAGCAGTAGATCGGGCCGCATGCCGGGGATGACTTCGCCCGCGGGTGCCACGCCTTTCAGGATAGGACGGGCATCCATCAATCTGCCCACCGCGGTTTGATTGGCCTGGTCTATATTTGCCATCTATGCCTTCATCTTCTGCAGCAGATCCATCAAGTCCTCATTGCCTGCTGCGGGCGGGCGCCAATCCACCTGGACGGTTTTAGCGCCCTGGGTTTTGAGGCTCTCATAAAAGGATTCGATACCCACGTTGATCGCCGCCAGCGGTTCGCGGAATTTTTTGGTGGCTGTCGGGCTGGGTTGCGGCTGCGACCATTTGGAGGCAATGAAATCTATGGTGGAAGCCAGGTCCCGAAATATGATAGCGCCTGCCTTGGTGAGTTGAGCGATCTGGTCCTCGGCGCGCTGCGGGTCTTCATCCGTCGCGATCACCAAGGCCACAAACTCCAAGTCTTTGTGCGCCTGGCGGTGCGCGGCGATTGCAGGCGCCAGTTCGCCAGCAGGGTCGGGGTGGGCGCCTTCGCCCAGCACCAGATCCAGCAGGATCACGCCAACTTCAGGATCAGCCGCTTCCTGCTTCATGCGGCGCAAGCGCAGATCGTTATCCAACATGGGGTGCAGGCGGCCAACGGTGAATTCATCCGCTCCCAGATCCAGGATGGTATGGAACTGGCTATTGAGCGGGTTTGCC
>DATBWP010000230.1:0-9207 GCA_036514735.1 Anaerolineales bacterium | reverse complement strand
TCGTCCTGCAGTTCCAGCACACCCAGGCCGACCTCCTCCGTGTTCCACGAGATCGGGGAGCCCTGGGGCAGCTGCTTGCCGCCGCGCAGCACGTTCTGCTGGTAGCTGCCCATCTTGACCTCGATCAGTTTATAGCTTGGGCCAGCTAGCGTACTGAGCGCCTTCTCGCGGATCAGTTCGCCCAGGATGCGGCAGGCTTCGGAGCGAGTGGGGGCAAGGATGTTGACGCGCTCGAAGTAATCGGCGTCGCCGGGGTAGGTTTGGATCTTGGATTGGGCGGCCGAGCCGGAGAGGGCCAGGGCGGTTTCCACCTTGCCGGGAATGTCGCTGAATTCCACCAGTCGCCCGATCTTGCGGAAGTGGGCCAAGTCTTCGACGCTGAAATCCAGCATGGTGACGCGGTGGCCGAAGACGCCGGACTTCACGTCCAGCACGATGTCATCCTCATCGCCGGGGCTGGCGGCCACGGCGGCCAGCCATTGCAGCGCGTCGGCCTCATTGAGCTCGACGCCGAGGCGCCGGGCGGAGGCGAGGATGCGGGCAAGGTCTTCGGAAGGAGTGGGGGAACTCATGTGGAAGTAAACAAGGATTCTAGCACGTACCCTTTAGGACACTGTTCGGTGGTATTGCCCCCTGGTCAGGCGGGCGAGCGAGTCTTGGTCAGAAATCTTTTCGCTGAACTTAACTTAGTTTGGAAAAATTCCAGCCAGGTACCTTCACCTTCCTTCTTCGATCGTCGAAACCACCAAATCAGAAAGGGAAATAGGAAGTATACGAAATAACCCGTGCCTATTCCAACGGGAACGATTATTAACCAGGCCGCGAGCCAGGCAAAAAGCAAGCGGCGACCTTTTAATTCGCCTAACGCGGGTAATAAAACCAGATGGTGGTAAGGCATGATGAACGGGTACACCATGGCGCCCACGGCTAAATTCTGAAAAATATCCCTGCGTTTGCTTTTGAGGAACAGAAAAATTCCGAGGATCACTGGCAAAAACCCGGTTCGTTCCCAGCCCACGGAGGCGGGATGCATATTGCGGAATTCCATGGTGGCGAGAAGCTCTGCCGGCCAATTGGGCCAGATTAATAGAGAAACGAGCCCAAAGAGCAGCGCGGTTAAAAACCACTCCTTACGGGTGAACACCACGAACCCTATGAAGGTGGACTTCATCAAAACGATGGGCATGGTCCAGGGCAAGGACCAAATTCCAAGCAGGGCAAGGCCGTCGATGTGCCCGGTCCAGAGCACCACTAAGGTCTGGACCGAAAACAGTGCCATAAACACGGCGAGCCACCGCCATCCCTTACTGTTACCCAGGCCCTGAAAATAAGTAGTCAACGCAACTGTGGCGATGGTGATGCCGTTGATGAAAGCCAGGCCTAATCGCGGGGGTAATTCAGCCAGCGGCCAAAGGATGAGGGAGGTCCAGGGCGGATAATAAACATCCGTTGCCTGGTTGCCAGCGAACATGGTCATCCAGTCATAACCCATGATGGGCACATCGCGAATCAGGAAGCCGATCAAGAGGCCGGTGACAATCGCCACCGGAAAAAGAAGCCAGGGGTGAGTGGAAACCAGAGTCCAGAACGGCGGGAAGTTTTTGAGCCAGCTTTTCATAAGCAGGGATCTTAAGAATCACGAAGCCAGAAGTAGCATTTTCTTCTCAAGTATATTCACTGCTAGCGAATTAGCCAGCGCCGCCCTGTATAATCCTGCCCATGCCTATAAACCTTCGCCTCCACCAAATGGCCTTTATTGGCGCGTTGCTCCTCCTTGCGTCCTGCGGCATTGCCGAACCGGGCGCTACACCCACACCTGCCCCGCCAACGGTCACGCCGACCCCGGTGGGGCCGCAGACCTTGAACATCTGCATGAGCGAAGAACCCAGTTCGCTTTATCTCTATGGAGACAACTCGCACAGCGCCCGGGCCATCCGCCAGGCTATTTACGATGGGCCTTTCGAACTGCAGGGCTATATACCGCAGGCCGTGATCCTGGAAAACATACCCAGCCTGGATAACGGCGGCGCTGCATTGCAGCCGGTCACGGTGACTGCCGGCCAGGAGGTCGTGGACGCTGAAGGCCTGGTGCGCAACCTGCAAACTGGCGTCCGCATATATCCGGCTGGGTGCAAGGACGGCAACTGCGTTGTCGAATACAGCGGCGGCGAGATGCAGATGGACCAGCTTGTGGTCACCTTTACGCTCAAGGCCGATCTAAGCTGGTCGGACGGTACGGCGCTCACCGCGGCTGACTCCGTGTACTCCTTCGAGTTGAATGCTGACAAGACACGCATCGAGCGCACTGCCAGCTACACTGCCAGCGATGAGCGCAGCGTGGTATGGAGCGGGCTGCCCGGCTACCTGGATCCCGGTTATCAGACCAACTTCTGGACGCCGGCGCCACGCCATGCCTGGGAGGGAACCGCGACCGCGGACCTGCTGGCTGCAGAGTTTGCGGCGCGTAAGCCGCTAGGCTGGGGACCCTATGTCATCGATGAATGGGTGGCTGGCGAGCGCATCGAGCTCTCGCGCAACCCCAACTACTGGCGCGCGGCTGAAGGCCTGCCCTATTTCAGCAACCTGAACTTTATTTTTATCGAAGGTGGGGCTGAGGAGTTGCAGAACGGCACCTGCGATCTGCTGCTACCATCCGCTGAACTCGGCGGTCAGGCAGCCAGCTTGCAAGAGACCGGAGCGCAGGTGGTTTTCACGCCGGCTGGTAATTGGGAGCATTTGGATTTTGGGATCAAGCCACTTAGCTACGACAATGGCTTTAACCTCCTTCAGGACCGGGCCGATTTCTTTGGCGATGCGCGCCTGCGCCAAGCGATGGCCATGTGCATCGACCGCCAAGCGCTGATCACCGACGAGGCCTGGGGGAAGGGCAGCCTTCCCAACACGTATTTGCCGCCCGGCCACCCACTGGCCGACCCGGACGCGGCCAGCTACGCCTTCGATCCCGGCGCGGCGAATGCCGTCCTTGACGAGTTAGGCTGGGTGTTGGGGCCGGATGGCGTGCGCGTCAATCAGAGCTACCCCGGAGCGCAAGCAGGCGTCGCTATGCAGTTCACGCTGGCTACCGGCGACAGCGAGCAAGACCTAGCCATCGCTCACGTGATCCAAAGCAGCCTGGATGACTGCGGCGTGGCCGTGGAAGTGGCCAGCGGGCCGGCGGAGCAGGTCTTTGCGCCCGGGCCGCAGGGCGCGGTCTTTGGCCGCGCCTTCGATCTGGCGCAGTTCGCCTGGCCTTACGGCCAGCAGCCCGCCTGCTATCTGTACCTTAGCGAAGCGGTCCCCGGCGAGGACCTGGAGGTTTTCAAGTATGGCTGGGGCGGCTGGAACCTGAGCGGGTTTGCCAACCCTGAATACGACGCTGCCTGCCAGGCCGCACTGCGCAGCCTGCCGGGTGAAGCCGGTTACGGGGACGCCGAGCGCCAGGCGCAGGCCCTCTTCGCCGAGCAGCTGCCAGCCCTGCCGCTTTTCGTGCCCTATGAGGTCGCCGTAGCCCGAGCGGATTTCTGCGGCTTCAGTGCGGAGGCGGGAAGCGAGCTACTGCAGGGACTAGAAAGTTACGGGTACGGGAGATGGTGTAACTAGTCCGGCATTGCGAGTAGCATCGCGCCGACGAAGCAATCTCCACAGCTGAGGGAGATTGCCACGCCTGCTTCGCGGGCTTGCAAAGACAGGCTCTTGACAAGGTAACAGCGAGCCAGCATAATCAGCCCAATCGCATAGCAAAAGACAGCGACGCGGACGAGTAAGCGCCGAAACGAAGGCACAGAGAGCTCGAAGCGAATGAGAACGAGCCCCCACGCCGACACTGAATGGACCGCTGAGTTGGAGATACAACCATTGCTGCTGCGCAGCAATCAGTAGTGTCTTTCGGAACGCCCCCGTTATCAAAGGCGCAGAGCGAGTTTGCCAAGGCGAACTAAGCGAGGTGGCACCACGGACTAACGTTCGTCCTCAAACCAAATTAACGTATTTGGTTTAAGGACGAACGTTTTAGTTTAGCTCGGAGGCAATGAATGACAGCAGCAAAAAGCAAGATTGCAACAAAGCGACCGAAGGCCGCCGCCAAGGCAACCAAGCCCGCCGCGGCCAAGAAAGGCCGCATCCTCACCGGGCACCGCCCCACGGGGCCGCGGCACATCGGCCACTTGGTGGGCACGCTGGAACAGTGGGCACGCATGCAAGATGACTACGATTGCTATTTCCTCATCGCCGACCTGCACGTGCTCACCACCGATTACGAGCACCCCGCCCGCATCCAGCAGAACATCCGCGAAGTGATGATCGACTGGCTGGCGGCAGGGTTGGACCCCAAGCGCGCTACTTTCGTGCGCCAGTCGGCACTGATGGAACATGCGCAACTGGCGCTGCTGTTCAGCATGCTGACCACCGTGGCGCGCTTGGAGCGCGTGCCGACCTACAAGGACCAGATCCAAAACCTGGGGCTCAATCCCTCAGCCGGGCTGCTGAATTACCCGGTGCTGCAGAGCGCCGACATCCTGGTGTACAAGGCCAACCTGGTGCCGGTGGGCGAAGACCAACTGCCGCACATCGAGCTGACCCGCGAGATCGCCAGGCGCTTCAATACGCTGTACGGCGACACCTTCCCCGAACCGGAGGGGTTGTTGACCAAGACGCCCCGGCTGCCCGGCATCGACAACCGCACCATGCACAGCTCCTATGGCAACAGCATTCGCTTGGGCGACACGCCGGAGGAGACGACCAAGAAGATCATGAGTATGTACACCGATCCCAAGCGCATCCATGCCAGCGACCCCGGCACGGTGGAAGGCAACCCCGTCTTTGATTACCACGAGGTGTTCAACCCTAATAAAGATGAGATCGCCGATTTCAAGGCGCGTTACCGCGCCGGAAAAATAGGCGACGTGGAAGTGAAGCGGCGCCTGGCTGAGGCGCTCAACGCGTATTTGGCGCCGCTGCGCGCTCGGCGGGCTGAACTGCTGAAAAAGCCCGAGGCAGCCTTGCGCGTGCTGGATGAGGGCACGGAGAAGGCCCGGCCCCTGGTGCAAGCAACGCTTAAAGAAGTGCTGGAAAAAATGGGGTTGAAATAAGGTAGTGCTGCGCTCAAGAAAATGACAGCGTAATTACGGTACCCTCCTTTAGAAGAAGGCGCTCACTCATCGTGAGCGCCTTCAGTTTCATGCATTAGGCGCGGGGATCATTTATCGGCTCGAGCTGCGGTTTTTATTGCACCTCAAACTCCAACGAGGTGTCCAGCTTGTCGTTCAGGTAGATGTCGGCGCGGTATTGACCCAGCGGCCAGAGAGTATTGGGCGTGTTGGCCAGGTCAAAGGTGAGGCGGGCGTCTCCGCTGGTGATGGGAACCTCGTCGATGATGAGATTGGGTTCTTCGCCTTCAACATCCACTGCGATCCACACCATGTTGACGGTTGTGTCAGCCGGTGCGTTGGCCAGGTCGACGATGGCATAGAAGACCGCGTCCTGACTGAAGACCGTGGTGGGTTGCGACCCTGCCGCATCAGCAGCCATGTAGGCGTTGGCGATGTTGGCGGTGCTAAAGCTGAATTCGCAGGCCGCTACCGCAAAGGCAAGGCCTACCAGGATTGCAATGGCAAAAACGTTTTTTCTGCTCATGAGCTAGCTCCTTTGGGTTAATTCTAACCCTTGGGGGTAACCCTGACCATAACGAGAGTGGCCCCAATGGCCGACAGGGCCGATGCAGTCAGGATGCCGATCTTGGCAGAAGTCACCAGGTCAGGATCAGTGAAGGCTAAGCTGGTGATAAACAGCGACATGGTAAAACCGATGCCTCCCAACCAGGCGGCGCCGTAGATGTGCCGCCAGCCTAAGCCGCGTGGGCGGGAAGTTAACCCCAGCTTGGTAAACAACCAGGCAAAGAAAGTTATGCCGAATTGCTTGCCGAGCACCAAGCCTGCCACTATGCCGAGTCCCACTGAATTGAACAAGGCAGCCGTTTGGCCGCCCAGGATGTTCACTCCCGCGTTGGCCAGGGCAAAGATGGGCATGATGGCGTAGGTGACCCAGGGGTGCAGGGAATGTTCAAGTCGCTGGAGAGGGGAGGCGACCGATTCTGCGACGCGTTCCAATTCGCGCACCGCAGCGCGCTGATCGCTGTTGGTCAACATGGTGGTTTCCGGGGTTCCGGTTTGCTCAAACACCTGAAGGTAGGCGTGACTGCGTTTCAGGAAACTGCGGCTGTCGATGCGCGGGTTGGCGGGAATGGTGAGCGCCAGCAAAACGCCGGCAACGGTGGCATGCACGCCGGACTGCACGAAGGCGAGCCAGAGCAGGATGCCCAGGAGACCATAGGGTAGGGGACTGCGTACCGAAAAACGGTTGAGGGCAAATAAGAGCGCCAGCACCAGCCCGCCGAATAGCAGGCTGCCCCAGATAATTTCGTGGCTGTAAAAGAGGGCGATCACCAGCACCGCGCCCAGGTCGTCCACGATGGCCACGGCAGTGAGGAAGACCTTCAGGCCAAAAGGGGCGCGCTTTCCGAGCAGCGATAGCACACCCAGGGCAAAGGCAATGTCGGTAGCCATGGGGATGGCCCAGCCCGGCTGTCCGGGGCCCCCAAGGTTGAAGGTCGTGTAAAGCAAGGCGGGCACCAGCATGCCGCCCAGGGCGGCTACCGCCGGGAACAAGGCCTGGCGCGGGTTAGAGAGTTCGCCCACCAGAAGCTCGCGCTTGATCTCCAGGCCGACGACAAAGAAGAACACCGCCATCAAACCATCGTTGATCCAGGTGTGAAGTGGGTAGGAAAGCGTCCAAGGGCCCAGGCCGAGGGTAAGCGGCGTCTGCCAAAGCAGTTCGTATTCATGGGCAAATGCCGAGTTAGCCCAAATGAGGGCCACAGCAGTACCCAGCAATAGCAGGATCCCGCCGCCGCCTTCCTCACGCAGGAATTCCTGTAAGTTGGTAAGCAGGGGTTGAACGCGGCGGCGCTGCCGGGCGCGGATAAAGGAAAATAACTTCTGCATCACTCCTCCTTTTAGATGCTGGATTGATGTTTTTGCTTTGAACGTGCCAGGGAGGCTTGTCGCCGCTCAACTTCGCTCAGGGCGGCGCCTGATAGGAATAACAAAAAGGTGAGTATTAGCCTTCCCTGTTATCCAAAAAAACCGGCAAATGCCCCAGGGCGATGATGTGCTGCCATTTTGCCTCATCCCCTTCGGTAAAGATCGCCGCTTCGGCCACAATATCGGCGCCAGCCTTTTCCATCACAGCGCGCATCCCCTGCTGGGTGGAGCCGGTGCTGACCACATCATCCACCAGCACCACGCGGCTGCCGGCCACCAGCTCGAAGTCCTTGGCGTCCAGATACAAGGTCTGCGGCTTGCCAGTGGTGATCGAAACAGTTATCGCGCTGATGGCCTCACCCATGTAGGGTTTGTAGGCCTTGCGCAACACCACATAGGGTTTGCTGGTTTCCTCGGAGAGCACGTGGATCAGCGGGATGCTCTTGGCTTCGGCAGTTACCAGCGTATCGTAGCCAATGCCTTCCAGTTTCTTGGCCAGTTCGTGGGCGCAGGCGCGTACGAAAGGTGTGTCGCCTAGGATGTTCAACAAGGCGATGGTGACGCCTGGCGACACCTCCACCAGTGGCAGCTCGCGCTTGAGGCCGGCAATCTCCACGGGATAGGTTTTGGGCATGGTCAATCCTTACGTTGCAGCAGCGCTCATTATAATGGCGCAGTGTTCAAGCCGGCGATACTTCTCGGCCTGCTCGCCTGCCTTACGGCTTGTGCGCGGACCCCGCTGCCGGCCAGGGCCTCTACCACCGAGCCGGTTACAGAGGACTGGCTGGCAGTCTACTTTAGCGACCCGAATGCGCCAGGCGCCGAACTGACTCAGGGCGGCCCCGATGAGCCGCTGCAGGCTGCGCTGGATGCCGCCCGACAGAGTATCGATATGGCGATCTACGACCTGAACATGAACAACATCCGCAAATCGCTGGCGGCTGCCGCCCAACGCGGGGTGCGCGTGCGGCTGGTGATCGAAAGCGAGAATTTCACTGCGGAGGAGCTGGCGCCGCTGCAGGCAGCGGGCATCCGGGTGGTGAGTGACAATAACCCGAACCTGATGCACCACAAATTTACCATCATCGATCAACAGACCGTGTGGACCGGCTCGTTCAACTACACCATCTCCGATGCTTACGGCAACCGCAACAACCTGCTGCGTGTGAACTCCAGGTTCGTAGCTGAAAATTATTATGTTGAATTCGAAGAGATGTTTATCCGGGGGCTATTCGGCGGCTCCTCTCCGGCCAACACGCCCAACCCCAGCTTCTCCGTCAATGGATCTGTGGTGGAAACTTATTTTTCTCCCGAGGATGGCGTGCTACCTCATTTGGTGGAACTGGTAAACAACGCACAGGAGAGTGTCTATTTCCTGGCGTATGCATTTACTTCGGATGAGCTGGCCGAGGCGATCGTTGCCGCCCAAAGCCGCGGCGTGGAGGTGCGCGGGGTGATGGATGAAGCCCAGGCGACCAACCCGGGGAGCGAGTTCGGCAGGCTGATTGCCAAACATATCGATGTGCGCCTGGATGGCGAAGGCGGACGCCTGCACCACAAAGTGCTCATCGTCGATGCCGCCATTGTGTCCACCGGTTCATACAACTTCAGTGCCAACGCCGAAACCCGCAACGATGAGAATTCCCTGGTAATACATGATATCGATCTGGCGTCTGAATTTATGGAGGAATTCTGGCGCATTTGGGATCTGGCTAAGCCATGAGGTACTGGACTTCGCCCCTGCTCATCTTGCTGGCGTTCAGCGCCTACAGCGTGCTGCATTCCATCCTGGCTTCGCGTGGGGCCAAAGAGTGGGCACGGCAACACTTTGGGGCAGGCATCACTTCTCGTACCTATCGCCTGTTCTACAATATGGTCGGGGTGGTGACTTTGCTGCCGGTGCTGGCCTTGGTCCTCTGGCTGCCGGACCAGTCCTTTTACACGACGCCGCCTGTTTTGCAGCCGCTGCTATTAGCGGGGCAGGTGTTAGGCCTGCTGCTGCTGGCTGCCGCCCTGGCGCAGACAGATGCGCTGAATTTCGCCGGGCTGCGCCAACTCGCCGATCAGGCCAGCGAACCGCAATTGGTGACCGGCGGCGCTTACCGCTGGATGCGGCACCCGCTTTACACCGGCAGCATGCTGGTGCTATGGCTGCTGCCCAGCCTGTCGA
>DATBWP010000229.1:0-2072 GCA_036514735.1 Anaerolineales bacterium | reverse complement strand
CGAATTGAAAGGTTCGCAAGTAGTTTGCTTCTGTGTGCTGGCGCCGGGCGTCGAACCCAATGACAAGTTGCGCAAGCAATTGCGCGCCGGCCTGGTGGCCGCCCTCGGCAAGCCGCTGGCGCCCAAGGCGCTGCTATTCGTCAGCGACCTGCCCAAAACGCGCAACGCCAAAGTGATGCGCCGCGTGGTACGCGCCGCCTATCTTGGCGAAGCCCCTGGCGACCTTTCTTCGCTGGTGAACCCGCATGCGGTGGACGAGATCAAAAAGGCGAAGTAACTTTTTGTGTGCCATTAGCAAATAAAAGTCACATCAGGTCCGGCTTTTTGCTGCACCTGATGTGCGTTATACGACGCGCACAATCCCTATAACCTTGGAATAATCACAAATATCTGAGTACCAAACAGGCTTTACCAGTGTTTTATCCGCGTTCATCCGCGGTTTCACTCTCCCACTATAATTCCCCCCTATGTCCGCACCCTTCCTGGCAGCTATCTTCGCTCTCTCCGCCGCGGCCGTCTGGGGCACCGGCGACTTTACCAGCGGCCTGGCTGCCCGCCGCATCGGGCCGCTGCATGCCCTGCTGCTTTCCATGCTCGTCGGCCTGGCAGCCATGTTCTTGTTGGCCTGGGCCACTGGAGAAGCCATGGCCTCGACGGCTGATCTGCTTTGGGGCATCTTGGCCGGCCTATTTGGCACCGCTGGTTTTCTGTGCATGCTGCAAGGCTTTACCATCGGTCGTATGAGCGTGGTGGCTCCGGTGTCCGCCGTAGTAGCCGCCATTGTTCCGGTAGTTTTCGCCACATTCACTGAAAGCTTGCCGCGCGAATTGCAACTCCTCGGCTTTTTGTTGGCGTTTATCAGTATCTGGTTGGTATCTGCACAAAGCCCCCAGCGGACCAGCGGTCCTTCGGGTTTTTGGTTGGCTGTGCTGGCTGGCCTGGGTTTTGGTTTCTTTTTCACCGGGCTCGACCAGATCTCCAGCAACGCCGTCTTCTGGCCGCTGGTGGCCAGCCGTCTGGTGGCAGCCTTGCTGCTGGCCGTTGTGGTGTTGTTTACCCGCCGCCCGCTGGTCCCACCGGCTGCTCCGATCGGGCTGCTGGTGACAGCCGGCCTGCTGGATGTCGGCGGGAACTTCTTCTTCCTCTCGGCGGTGCAAAGCGGCAGGTTGGACATCGCCGCCGTCCTGGTCTCCCTCTATCCCGCGGTTACCGTGCTGTGGGCTATGCTGATCCTCAAGGAGCAGATGAGCCGCCTTCAGGCTATCGGTGTGCTCCTGGCTATTTTGGCTATCGGTTTGATCACTGTTTGAAATGAATAAGACTGGCGGGATGCGGAATAATACCCAATAATATTTTGGGGGATAAACCCCCCCAAGCATTAGGCGCACTTGGGCCGTTGGATCTATTGCTGCGACGGAAAACAAGCCGGCGTGCACCTCTCTCTGGTAGTGGACATTCAGGACCCAAATCCGGGTAAGCAATCCATCATTGCCCAGGATCTTTTAACTCCTGATGAACGAAGCAACTTGGCCTCTGACTGATTATTGAAAGGCGGGGGAACCCCGCCTTTCAATTCCACTTGATCACTTTCTAAGCAATGTAGCGGTTACCAGTCGATAGGTTTCTTACCCTTCGATTCCAGATACGCGTTCGCTTTCGAGAAAGGCCTGCTTCCAAAGAACCCACTGGTCGCGGAGAGTGGCGAGGGATGCGCCGACTCGATCACATAATGTTTGCTGCGATCGATCAGCGCGCCCTTGCGCTTGGCGTAGGCGCCCCATAAAATGAACACCAGCCCTTGTTGCCGCTCCGAAAGGATGCGCAGAACCGCATCTGTGAACAGCTCCCAGCCCTTGCCCTGGTGGGAACCGGCCGCCCCCCGGCGGACTGTCAGCGTGGCATTCAGTAGCAGCACTCCCTGGTGTGCCCAACGTTCCAGGTTGCCATGACCTGGCGGTTCCACCCCCAAGTCGGCTTTCAATTCTTTGTAGATATTTTTCAGGGATGGCGGGATGGGGACGCCGTTGCTGACCGAGAAAGCCAGCCCGTTGGCCTGGTTCGGCCCGTGGTAG
>DATBWP010000228.1:0-3060 GCA_036514735.1 Anaerolineales bacterium | reverse complement strand
CAACCTGGCCTTGCGCGGCGTAGCCTTGGCCGCGCGCCAAGACCGCGGCGCCGCGCATTTGCTCATCAGCCCGGTGGAGCACGATGCAGTGGCCAAGACCGGCGGCCAGTTGGCTGAGCATTTTGGTTTCTCGCTGGAATTTCTGCCAGTGGACGAATTCGGCATGGTGCCGCCGAGTGAGCTAGCCCACCGTTTGCGTCCCGAGACGGCACTGGTCTCTGTTATCTTGGGCAACAACGAGATCGGCACGATCAACCCGATCGGCGAGATCGCTGCCATTTGCCGCGAGCGCGGCATACCCTTACATAGCGACGCGGTGCAATCCGGGGCGTATTTAGACCTGGACGTGGAAAAACTCGGCGTCGATCTGCTCTCGATTGGCGCGCATAAATTCTATGGCCCTAAGGGGGTCGGTGTGCTGTACGTGCGGCGCGGCACTCCCTTGCTGCCCGTCCAGACCGGTGGCAACCACGAGGCTGGGCGGCGCGGCGGCACCCCCAACGTTGCGTATATTGTTGGGATGGCCACGGCTTTCGAACTGGCTCAATCCGAACTGAAAGTGCGCACCAGCCGGCTCAGCAACTTGCGCGACCAGCTGATTGCAGGCGTGCTGGCTGCCATTCCCGACGCCAAACTAAGCGGGCATCCCACGCAGCGCCTGGCTAACCACGCCAGTTTCGTGTTCAAGGGCGTAGACGGCAACGCCTTGCTTATGCTGCTGGATGATGCCGGCTTCGCCTGCTCATCCGGTTCCGCTTGCAAGACAGGTGACCCGGAGCCCAGCAAAGTATTGCTGGCCCTGGGGCTCACACCAGAGTGGGCGCTCGGTTCGTTGCGCGTGACACTCGGAATCCACACTACTAATGAAGACGCCACTGCCTTCTTGAACGCCCTGCCCCAATTGGTACAACGCGCTCGCAGCCTGGAGACCGTGTGAGCAAAGGTAAAGTTGTGGTGGCCATGAGCGGGGGCGTGGATAGCTCGGTGGCCGCCGCTTTATTGCAGCAGGAGGGATATAACGTAATCGGGATGATGTTACGGCTGTGGTCCGAGCCGGGGCGGGCAACCAGTAATCGCTGCTGTACGCCGCAGGCGATGAGCATCGCCCGCCGCGTGGCAGGCCAACTGGGCGTCCCCTTCTATGCGGTCAACGCCCAGGAGAGTTTTCGCAACATCGTCGTCCAATATTTCCTGGATGGCTACGCCAACGGTGGCACGCCTAATCCCTGCCTGGCCTGCAACCGCCAGATCCGCTGGGAATTTCTGTTGGAGCGCGCTCTGGCACTGGGCGCCGATTTCATGGCCACGGGCCATTACGTGCGCCTGGTGCGCAATCCAGACAAGCCCGTGCGGCTTTTTGAAGCTGTAGATGCAAACAAGGACCAATCTTATGTGCTGCACGTGCTCAACCAGGCCAAGCTGCAACACGCACTGTTCCCACTGGGAGAGTTGACCAAACCTGAAGTACGCCAGATCGCCGCTGATCTCAAGCTACCGGCGGCAACATCTAAGGAAAGCCAGGACTTGTGCTTCCTTGCCGGCCAGGATTACCGCGAGGTCCTGCTCCGGCACCAGCCGCAAGCAGAGCAACCTGGGCCCATTCTCAACTCCGCCGGAAAGCAGCTTGGGAAGCATTCCGGTTTGGTGAATTACACCATCGGGCAACGCAAAGGCTTGGGCTTGGCCGCGGCCCAGCCCTTGTATGTACTGGCTAAGGACCAGGCACGCAACGCGCTCATCGTCGGCTTCCAAGATGAACTTGGCAGCCGCGAATTGCTGACCGAACCGGTAAGCTGGCTATCGGGCAGCGCTCCGCGCACGCCTTTCGAGGCGCAGGTGAAGATCCGTTACAGCGCGCGCAAAGCCGCTGCGCGGGTGGCGCCCTTGGCGGATGGCCGCACTCATGTGCTTTTCGACGAGCCTGTGCGGGATATCACCCCTGGGCAGGCGGCAGTGTTTTATGTTAACAGCGAGGTGCTTGGTGGCGGCTTGATCGCGGGGAACGGTACCGCTACCTTTGTTGCCAGCTCGCTGACAGCTGAGGCAATTCCCGTCTTATAATTTTCTATCTTCATTCCATTCTTCGAATCGGAATGATAACGCTACCTATGACCCTGCCCTCCCTCATCCTCGGCGCCATTGTTGCCACCTTGTTAGGATCCGCCTTCCATCTGTGGCGCGGTGGCGGGTTAGGCCGTTTCCTGCTGTATCTTTTCCTGGCCTGGCTGGGATTTTGGAGCGGGCATTTCCTGGCCTCTCAGTTCGACTTGGCCTTCTTCAGCATCGGCCCGCTTTACGTAGGGGTGGGTGTACTTGCCAGCCTGGGAGCGCTTTTCCTCGGCCATTGGCTGCTGGTAGTGCAGCCAAAATACTGACATGACTACTACCCGCCGTCTCGCTCAGCCCGGGGACCTGGCCTATTTGGTGGGTCCCCGCGGCCAGAACTTCACCATCCAGCTTAAAGCCGGCGAACAGTTACACAGTATGCACGGCATCCTGAGCCACAACGACCTTATCGGTGCCGCCTGGGGAACTGAGATCAAGACCCATCTGGGAAAACGCTTCACTCTGTTACAGCCCGCCTTAGATGACCTGTTGCGGGATATAGAGCGAAGCTCGCAGGTGGTTTACCCCAAAGACCTTGGCTATATCCTGCTGAATTTGGGCATCGGCCCCGGCAGCTAGGTGCTGGAAGCCGGCACGGGCTCCGGTGCACTGACGGTGGCTTTGGCGCACGCGGTTGGCCGCGAAGGGCACGTATTCAGCTATGAGCGCCGCGCCGAAGTCCAGGCAACGGCGCGTAACAATCTGCTGCGCCTCGGTTTGGCAGACCGAGTAAGCTTTAAACTGCGCGACATCGTGGAAGGTTTCGAGGAAACCGATATGCCCGCCCTCTTTCTGGACCTGCCCAATCCCGAGCTCTACCTGGAACAGGCGCGCGCCGCCCTGCAGCTTGGCGGATTCTTTGGCAGCATCCTGCCCACCACCAACCAGGTCAGTGTATTGATCACCGCTTTGAAGGCAGCTGATTTTGGGTTTATCGAGGTTTCCGAGATCCTG
>DATBWP010000227.1:0-3643 GCA_036514735.1 Anaerolineales bacterium | reverse complement strand
ATCTTTGAAGAAGCGGCAATAAAATGGCCGGAACGTACCGCTCTTGTTTGTGGAGATATAAGGGTCTCCTATCAGGAACTTAATATCTTAAGTACCAGGTTAGCGTTAGGTCTCATCGATATAGGGATACAACCTCGCGATATGGTGACAGTTCAACTGCCTAATTGAGGGCGGACTCGATAATTGAGGGAAGGCTGGCCAGGCAAAATGAGGGTTTGGTTGGGGATTGGGATGATTTTTAGGATGGGGGGGCCATGTAGCCCCCCTGATTGATAGGTAAAAGTATGGACCGATCATCATAATGATGTCGGCTATGCCCCTTTGTTGCGGCGAGGTTTTGGAGGCGCGGGGGAGAAGAGATCAAAGTAGAGTGATTCGTCGAGTCGAGGCAGATTTCGTTCGGTGGCGGCGTCAAGCATTTCCGCGGCCATGTGGTTGAGGACGCGCAAGTTGTTTAAGGAATGGGCGGCCAGGGTTTGGATCAGTTCTGGTGTCATCAGTTGCTGATATCCTGCCTGTTCGAGGGCGAAGTTGAGGTAGTTTTGGAGCTGTTCTGGGGTAAGGGGTGTCAATTGAAGTCTGGCGCGGATGCGGCTGCCTAAGGGTAACAGCTCTGGTGTTCGGAACCTGTCTGGCAGCCGTCCGTCACCGCACAGGATGGTAAAGAGCAGGCTTTCTGAGTCGAAGCAGGCGCTTTGCAGCAATCGCAGTTCGGTCAGGCAAAGCGATGAGACTTCCTGCGCCTCGTCGATGAGCAGCACGGGTCGCACCAGGGTGGATTGGCAGTGTGCTTTCCATCGTGCGCGCAGGGCTTTGAAGCTGCCATATCGATTCAAAGGGGTCAAGCCGACCCCGAACAGTTCGCCCAATTCCCGGTAGAAATCGGCAGGTTTGCTCTGCGGTCGTTCCATAACCCCTACGATAATATCCGGTATTCGACTGAGGTGTTGAGCGATCCATTGCAAGGTTTTGCTTTTGCCCTGTCCGGGGTCTCCGGTGATCAAGGCAAAGCCGCCTTGTGGCGCCAACGCGTGGACACGATGGGCAAATCTTTCCGCCTCGGGTAACACCCATAGGGCGGAGGCGGGCAGGTCGGGCAGAAAGGGATTGTATTTGAGGCCGTAGAGGGCGCGGATATTGGCGTCAGTCATGATTGCATTCCTCCTTTGGCAGATAAGCCGGCGGCAGTCCGGTGGCGGCATAGTCGGCGAGCCATTTTCTTAATAGGGCCGGCTGATCGCTTTTAATGTTTGCAGCGGCAGTGGTTTCCTGCATCTCGACGGTTCGGCGCAGCCCGGAGGCGTTTTGGACTTTGTCCTGAGGCAGCAGGCGAGCTAACGGTCCGCCGGTTTTGGGATCTACCAGGGTCATCTGGCTTTTGTCCCACCCTGGCGAGCGCAGCGTCACCGTGTGTAGGTGACCGAATCGCGGTGGCAGTTCGTAGCGTACACCCTCGACCACGACGGTAGCGTCACCGCGGCGGGGGGTGCGGATGATCTGGCGGGTAAAGGCCAGGCGCATGGTATCGGTATCCGGCGCCCGACGTCCGACATCCGGGCCGTCGAGCATCCGCTGCAAGGGTGTGGCGCCGATTTCCCGATGTTGATTTCTGTGGTAGTCCTGCTCGACCCAGGCCTGCGCGGCGTGGTTGATAAAAGCCAGCTTGAGATCTTCAATTCCGCTCAGCATCGCGATCAGGCGGCCTTCCAGTTGCGCCCAGAAGACCTCCTGCTTGCCGTTTTGGTAAGGCGAATAGGGCAAGGTGGTTTCGTGGACAACGCCAAGGCGCAGAAGCCCCTGGCGGGTTTCCTCGGCTACCATGGCCGCTCCGTTGTCAGTCATCAAGGCACGCGGCAATCCTCGTTTCATGATGGCCTGGGTAAGCCCGTGGACCAAACACTCGGCGGTCTCTGCCAGATAGAACTGCAAGTGGCAGCATAGTCTTGAGTGATCATCGAGGATGGCCAGTGCGATGGGATGATACCAGTTGCCGGATTCATCCAGCAGCCTGATCTTGGCCTGGTGAAAGTCCAGGTGCCAGAGCGCGTGGACGTGGGACGCCTCGTAGCTTCTTACCTCGCGCTGCTCTCGTCGCCGTTGAGCCCGGCTCTGGCCTAAGGTAGGTTGCAATGGTCCCAAACGTCGCATCCAGCCGTTTTCTCTCATGCAGCGCAGCACGGTCTTGTAGCTGGGCAGCGGGGTCAAGTGTGGCTGCCGCTCAGCCAGGGCGCCCAAGTTGTCGTAGTGCAACTGAACGGTCCAGCGCGGGTAGGCATGATACTGGGACGCGATGACCGCTTTGAGTGGTTCGCCTATCGCCCAGCGCCGACCGGCATCGCTCCGCAGTTTTTGTCCCAGAACGGCAATCGGATCCGGCGCATCTTTGGCTTGGTAGTACCAACGTTCAATGGTCGAAAAACTCGGGCTGATCTGCTTGTCAGGGATAAGGGGGTGCTGGTAGTTTTTTCCGGCCAGCGCCTGTAACTCCTGCTGCAGTTGGCCGCTTTCAGGCGGACTGGACAAAAGACCGCCAATCACGGCAAAACGGAACTGTGCCCAGTGTTGCCACCGGGGCATCTTTGGATCACTCATTGGATCTAATCTCCTTCGGATTCGCTTCTTCGTCCTCCACCATGGAGGATAACGGCGTCGAACCCATTGCCAGACCCTTGTAGCTGATCCCTTCCTTTTATACAGCCGCACATCTTTTGCGCGAGAGCCTGCCGGATAACGGCTCCCTCAGAAACCGCGACCTCACAGACCCAAGATGATCGCTCTCAAGCAGGCCACCAAGCCCAGTTCAGGATCTCCACGGGTTTGCACAAAACGTTCGATCAGGCTCCTGGGCAACTCATGCTCGACCACCGGCGGCATCAGCCTTCCCGACAGTTGCCGCCAAGACTGGCTGCAAGGAAAGATATGCCGGAAGTAGCTCAACCAACGGGTCAATGTTGGACGCGTTACGCCAAAAAGCGCCTTTAACCGCTCAACCGTATAACCCCGATTTCGGCCCTGGCGCAGTGCCGTGACCACCAGCAGAACCGCGGCCCAATAAACACGGCGCCCCCAAAACAATACCGATGGCGGCAGCACCCGTCGCCGACAACCCTGCTTTCCGCAGCACAAACTCAAACGAATCGCGTAAGCCTCTTCAAGATCAGGAGGGCCTCCCCGAGGCTTACGCTGATATTTGGCGTAATACAGAGGTCCCCCACAGAAGGGCAGCGGCTGCGCCGAACGCTCTCGGCAAGATCTGTGTCAATTTGATATAAAAGGGCAAAAAGTGATTTGCGTTGAAGGATTTCTGGTGATATCATAACTCCCGCCTTTCTGTTGTAGGCAGGAGCCCCATCATCGAATCGGCCAAGATACGCGAGGGGGCTCCTTTCCCTTTCCCTCGCTCTTCTTGGCTATATTAGATTATTTGTCCATCTTTTTCTGTGGCCGTGCTCACGCCACCAAATTTTTCATCTTTACCTTGATGAGATACTCACTATGACGACTTTCCAGAAAATCCAGCAGATCTCCGTCAAAGAAACCACTGTCTGCCCGGACAAACAACTGGGACACCCTTTGGGGAATCCGCTCATAACATTCTTTCAAAAATTCCACCGCGCCATTGGACGTATATGCAGAACCGGAA
>DATBWP010000226.1:0-3700 GCA_036514735.1 Anaerolineales bacterium | reverse complement strand
GCGTCCAGCAGGTATGGCAAACCCTGATATGTCCACGGGCGGGATCGAGGTGGCTGTTTCGGATGTGAAAGTGCTGAACCCAGCTAAGACTCCTCCCTTTTCGATCAATAAAGAGGAAGAGGTGGACGAGAACTCCCGCCTCAAATATCGTTACCTGGACCTGCGCCGGGAAAAGATGCAGGCTAACCTGATCCTGCGCCATAAAGTGGTCAAGTTCATCCGCGATTATTTGGATAACGCCGGGTTCCTAGAGATCGAAACCCCCATTCTTTTCAAGACCACGCCGGAAGGCGCCCGCGATTATCTAGTGCCTTCACGCGTGCACCCGGCCGAGTTCTACGCCCTGCCGCAATCGCCGCAACAACTGAAACAACTGTTGATGGTGGCGGGTCTGGAGCGCTACTTTCAGATGGCGCGCTGCTTCCGTGATGAAGACTTGCGCGGCGACCGCCAGCCGGAATTCACCCAACTCGATATCGAAATGTCCTTCGTGCAGCGCGAGGACGTGATGGACCTGATGGAAGCCATGTACACAGAGATGGTAAAGAAGCTGCTGCCCAACAAACGCATGCTTGCCACCCCCTGGCCGCGGCTCACTTACACAGAGGCCATGGTCCGCTTCGGCAAGGACAACCCGGATTTGCGTTTTGGGATGGAATTACAGGATGTAACTGACTGGGCCAAGGGCTGCGGCTTCAAGGTCTTTGAGGACGCCTTGGCCGCTGGCGGCCATGTCCGCAGCCTGAACGCCAAGGGGCTGGGCAGTTACAGCCGCAAAGACATCGACGCGCTCACCGAGCTGGTCAAATACTTTGGCGCTAAGGGCCTGGCCTATTTGGCTATAACGCCCGAAGGCGAGGAGCGCTCTTCATTCACCAAGTTCCTGAGTCCGGAGAAGTTGGTTGCTCTCAAAGCAGCGCTAGCTGCTGAAAACGGCGACCTGCTGCTGTTCGTAGCGGATAAGCCCAAAGTAGTGTTCACCGCGCTGGGCCGCCTGCGCATGCACTTGGGTGAAAAGCTGGGACTACTGGACCCGGACCTGTTGGCTTTTTGTTGGGTGATCGATTTCCCCTTTGCCTTTTGGAACGAAGAGGAAAAGCGTTGGGACCCCAGCCAGCATTTGTTCACCTCTCCGTTGCTCGAAGATATCCACATGATCGAGTCCGACCCGGGTGCTATGCGCGGCAGCCAGTACGATATGGTGCTCAACAACATCGAGGTGGCTGGCGGTTCGATCCGTATTCATGACCGAGAGCTGCAGGCGCGTATCTTCAAGCTGATCGGTCTTTCTCCAGAAGTGGCTCAGGCACGCTTCGGCCACATCCTGGAGGCTTTCGAATACGGTGCGCCCCCCCACGGCGGCATTGCCAGCGGCATCGACCGCCTGGTGATGTTGTTAGCCGACGAAGAAAGCATCCGTGAAGTGATCGCCTTTCCCAAGAATCAGGCGGCCCGCGATGTGATGGCCGATGCACCCAGCCCAGCCGAGCCGCAGCAGTTGAAAGAATTGCACATTAAAGTGGACCTGCCAAAAAGCAATGATCAGGCGATCAGTTATTTAACATAAGCGTGGATTTATTTTAATGTTGGAGTGGTATAAATAAGGTTGCCCTGCTGTGTTTGTGTTGCAGCCCCTACGTTTTGAACCAACACGAAACGTAAGGAGCCCTGCTTCCGGAATGGACCATCAGTTGGAGTTTAAACTGACCCTTTTCGGAGAGGGCACCACCTGTCATTCAGGTTCAGAACTCCGCTGCAGACGGCACAGTGGGGTTTTTTGTTAAAGAAGTGACTAATTACTGGTCTCTGCTTTTCTCAGGCACCAGGTAGATTAAAGGCAAACTGAGCAAGGTCACTCCGTATTTGACCAACAGATTAACGACAAAGATCCCCCACACAGATTCCCACGGTAAAACACCCCCAAAAGCCCCGATCGAGAAGATGAGGTTATCCACCGGCACGCTCACACTGTTGGAGAATAGCACCCGCGCCCATTGGTAGCGCTGGGTAATGCGGGTGACGAACAAGTGATAGAGTTCGGTATCCAGCAGTTCGCTGACGATTTCAGCTGCAATCGAAGCGAGGACGATGCGCCACACCGGAGCCAGTACGGCGCTGAATTCAGCGCCCAGGCCCCAGCCCGGATCACTGGGAAAGGCGGCGGCCCACATGAGGTAAGCGGCCATACCCAGGTTGATCACGCCGGCACTTACGATCAACACCCGCGCGTTCTGGCGGCCTAGAACTTTGTGGACCAGGTCTCTCAGCGTAAAGGTGATGGGATAAATGAAAGTACCCATATCGACCGCTAAGTTGGCGATAAGGCCGATCTTGAGGCTGGCCACGTCAGCCAGCATCTGCGCGGCGATATAAGCGGCTACCACGATCACTGCCCGGGCGGGTACACTGGGCGATAGGTGACGAGCTTTCCGTTTCATGTGATTAAGGGCTCCTCCTGTAATAAAAAAGAGAACTCCGGCGGGTTCTCTTTGGCAAAACTGCTCTTGGCAAGCGCAAGAGCGCTTCGCGAAGCAGTTTTTGGTAACCCGGGTACGCTGCGACCGGCAAGCCTTACTGTCACATTATAATCAACCTGTTCGTTGAAGGGAGTGACATGAACGCAATAACTGACCTGTCGCAAAAAAGATGCGTGCCCTGCCGGGGTGATGAGCCGCCATTCACCCAGGCCCAAATCAAAGAGTACCGTACCCAGGTTCCTGACTGGCAGGTCGAGGAAACAAAAGGCGTGCCGCGTTTGCAGCGAACTTTCAAGTTCAAGGACTTCGCTGGGGCGTTGACTTTTACCCAGAAAGTGGGTGAGCTGGCTGAAGAAGAAGGCCACCATCCCGTCATCCGCACCGAGTGGGGCAAGGTGACCGTCAGTTGGTGGACGCATAAGATCAAGGGTCTGCATCAAAACGATTTCATCATGGCTGTGAAGACCGATAAGTTATACGGCAATCTGGGCTAACTCCCGTTTGGCAACACTGAAAGGTTTCTTGCCGTCGGTAATCCTTGTCTGGTTGCTGGCTGCTTGCACGCCCGCGTCTAGCGTCCTGGCGACTGAAGGCACCCGCCTCCCACCTGCCGAAGTTACCCTGCTTGCCAGCCCTTCAGGTACTGCCAGTGTTACACCGACGCTTCAATCAACCTTTACACCTTCTCCCACGCCAAGTAACGCTCCTGACTTGCGTGGCGAGACCATCAGCCTGGTGTATTTGTGTGACCGCAGCGGGCCATTTAGTGACGCGCTTGGCAGCCGCGTCCAGGCCGTGGAAGATACGCTGGCAGCGCTCAATGAGGCTGGCGGCGTATTTGGAGCCACTCTTGAGCTCCACCTGGCTGATACAGGTGGGACAGCCGATGGCGCGCAACGCGCCCTGGCCCGCATGGTGCGCCGGTTTGGCGAAGGTCCGCTGATCTTGATCTGTGATGCAGGCACGGAAGCCGCGGTGCGCGATAGGCTGAGCGAAGATGAGATCCCCGCGCTGGGGCCGGGCGTTTTTGCCGAGCCGCGCGGTTATTTGTTTGGGGTGGACAGCACGCCCCAGGAGCAGCTTAGATTTTTCCTCGAAGAACTCGGCGCCCGATGGCGCCAACTGCAGCCCCAAGGTGCTCCCGAGGAAATTCGCGTCGCTATTCTGGCTTGGCCGCAAGAGTTGGCTAACAACCTGGATGGCGAAGCGGCGCTTGAGGAGTT
>DATBWP010000225.1:0-7796 GCA_036514735.1 Anaerolineales bacterium | reverse complement strand
TTGGCAACCGCCCATAAGGCTGTGTGTCGACATGGGAGGTGGCAAGTTGGGGGACCTTTCTTACCGCTGGCCTGCCGCCTGGCTTTGCGTGCATCCCTCCTGGAGGCTATAATCGCCACTCAGGTTCATGCATTAATCGCGGGAGCGTCCTCTGAGCGACAACCAATCCACCCGCAACTTTGATTTCAAGGAAGGCGGCACCAAATACACCCAGCTCAAGAAGGGTGATATCTTGCTGGATCGTTACGAGATCCAGGAGATCGTGGGCATGGGCGGCATGGGGGCCGTCTACCGTGCCCGGGACAAGAACTTCAAAGCCATCCGGCTGGTGGCCGTAAAAGAAATGATCAGCCAGGTCACCGACCTGGTCATCCGCCGCAACATTTTCCAGATCTTCGAGCGCGAAGCCAATATCCTCGCCACGCTGCGCCATCCCACCATCCCGCGCATTTATGACTACTTCACCGTCGGCGAGCGCGCCTATCTGGTGCTTGAATTCATCCAAGGAAAGAACCTGGAGCAGCTGCTTGGCGAAGCCGAGGCCTTCTTCCCCGAAGAACAAGTTCTCTCCTGGGCCATTGAACTATGCGATGTGCTGGACTATTTGCATTCCCACAAACCCGAACCGATTATCTTCCGCGACATAAAACCCTCCAACATCATGAACACCCTGCAAAACCACATCGCCTTGGTTGATTTTGGCATCGCCAAGTTATTTGAATCCGGCCAAAAGAACACCATGGTGGGCACTCAGGGATACTCGCCGCCCGACCAGTACCGTGGGGAGGCTACCCCCAAGGTGGATATCTACGCTCTGGGAGCGACCCTGCACCACCTGCTCACTTTGCGTGACCCCCAGCTTGAAGCGCCGTTCTCCTTCGGCGAACGCCCCATCCGCGAGATCAATCCCAACGTGACCAAGGAATTGGCCGCCGTGGTCGAGCGCGCTTTGGAATACAAGCCGGAAGACCGTTACGAAAGCGCCGCCGAAATGAAGGACGCCCTGATCAACGTGGCGCGCAAAACAGGCACCCTGCTGAACCTCAGTGTGCCCACCGTCACCACCGGCCCGCGCGGCGTTACGGTCAAGCCCTTGTGGCTCTTCGAGTGTGAAGATGAACTGCGCGGCTCCGCCACCTACCATGAAGGCACCCTTTACATCGGCTGCTATGACAATAATTTATACGCCCTGGACGCAGGCAACGGGCAATTCAAATGGAAGTACGCTAGCGACGGCGGCGTTCCTGGCAAGCCGGCCGTCTTTGAAGGCACCGTGTATTTCGGCTCGGAAGATAAGCGCTTGCATGCGGTTTCCACCCGCTCCGGCAAAGTAATGTGGACTTATTACACTGAAGGGCCGGTGCGCTCCTCGCCGCGCATCGCCGAAGGCCATATTTTCATCGGCTCCGATGATGGCCATCTGCATGCCGTCAATAGCGTCAACGGCCGCCTGGCCTGGAAGATAGAGGCTGGTTCGCCTGTACGTTCGACGCCCTTTGTGAGCAGCGACTATGTGTATTTTGGTTCGGAAGCCGGCGACTTCACTTGCGCAGATTACAGCGGGGATGTGCGCTGGCGCTTTAAAGCCAAACGGGCCATCACCTCCTCGCCGGTAGTGGCCGATGGCGTGGTGTACTTTTCGTCAATGGATAGCACCCTCTACGCCTTGGACGCTAATTCCGGTTGGGCGGTTTGGCGCTTCCGTTTGGGGAAGGGCAGCATCTCCACCCCCGCCCTGGCTGGCACCTTGTTATATACCGGGGCAACCGACCATATCATTTATTGCATTGATACGCGTTCCGCCAAGGAAATGTGGCGCTACACCACCGATCACCAGGTGACCGGCTCCCCGCTCCTGCACCGCGACGCGCTGTATTGCGGTTCGGTGGATGGCAGCCTGTACTGCCTGGATGCGGCCAGCGGGCGCATGCGTTGGCGCTTCCAAACCGGAGGCCCCATCACCGGCACTCCCGTGGCTTACGAAGATATGGTTTTTATCGGTTCCAGTGACAAAAAGATCTATGCGTTCCTCGCCTAAGGATTCCTGACCCATGAGAAATTTCCTCAATCGTTTGTTTCGCCGCGCTCCCAATAAAATTGCCCCTATCACCAGCAACGCGGCCACCGCGCCGCTCGATGAGGAGCAGGTCTGGGATTTGAGCGAAGGCCGCGGGTCAGGCAGGTATGGCCACCTCATCGCTGGCAGCGCTCTGGACCCCGGCCAGCGGCGGGACAATAATGAAGATGCTGTACTGTGCATAAACGCCTCCTTAGGGGGTGCGGATGCGTTGCCTTTCGGTTTGTTTGCCATCGCCGATGGCATGGGCGGCCACCGCAACGGCGAACTGGCCAGCGAAATGGCTGTGCGTGCTGTCGGATCTTTTTTGATGGGCAAACTCTATAAGCCCCTGTTTGGCCCCGAGCCGCATCCAGCCCAGGAGACCCTGCAGGAGTTGATGGAAAGCGCAGTCCAGGAAGCTCATAGTGCCGTGCGCAAAGCCGCCCCTGGCGGTGGTTGTACGCTGACCGCCGCCCTGGTTCTGGGCAACCAAATGGCCATTGCCCACCTGGGCGACAGCCGCGCCTATGCCGTATACCGCGATGGCCGCATAAAAGCCCTGACCAAGGACCATTCCCTGGTCAAGAGGCTGCAGGAAATGGGGCAGCTTACCGAGGAAGAAGCGGCCGTGCATCCTCAGAAATCGGTGCTTTACCGCGCCCTCGGCCAAGGCTCCATGGTTCAAGCGGATATCTTCACCAGCGCCCTGCCTACTCCAGGCTTTTTGATGATCTGTTCTGACGGGCTGTGGGGTGTAGTGCCCGAGGATGATATCCAGCGTATCGTCAACTCCACCTCCTCTCCTTATTTGGCCTGCCAGCACCTGGTGGAAGCTGCAAATGCTGCCGGGGGTCCGGATAATATTTCGGTGGTCCTCGTGCAAGCGGTGTCCTAGGGGAGCATGCCCACCCACCATCTGGATAATTTCTACGCGCGCCTGGGGCTCCACAAAACAGCCTCGGGCGAAGAGATCCAAACAGCGTATCGCCTGGCCGCGCGCAAATATCATCCTGACACCAACCCGAATTCCGGAGCTAAAGAGCTCTTCCTGCTGGTCCAGGAAGCCTACAATATCCTGTCCGACCCCGACCAGCGTCGCGCTTACGACACCACGCTTCCCGCAGAACTCGACGAGTCGCCCCCCCTTATGGTCAACACGCTCTACAGCCGTTCCCAGATCACTCCCGGCGAGCCGGAACAGGTTGTTTATGTGCTGCTGGACCTGATGGCTGCCGATAACCAAGACCTGAACAGGCCTCCTCTCAACGTATGTCTGGTGTTGGACACCTCAACTTCGATGGCAGGTCCCCGCCTCAACCAGGTGATGAAAGCCGCTCTCCAGTTTTTGGAACAATTGCAGCCACAAGACTTGGTCTCGGTCGTATCCTTCAACGACTACGCCGAATTGGTCATCCCTGCCCAACGCGGGCGCGACCAGAGCCGGCTGCGCTCGCGCATCAGTACCCTGCAGACCCGCGGAGGCACTGAGATCCTGCAAGGGCTGCAGGCTGGGCTGGGCGAAGTGCAGCGCAACCTAAATCCCAACTCCGTCCCGCACATCGTGCTCATTACCGACGGCCGCACTTACGGTGACGAACAGGCCTGTCTGCAATTGGCCTCCAAGGCAGCCGATCTCGGTGTGTCCATATCCGCGCTCGGCATTGGCACGGAATGGAACGAGAACTTCATCGATCAACTGGCTGCCAGGTCCGGCGGCAGCAGCCTGTATGCCGATAACGCCATCGATATTCATTCCTTGCTCGAGCGCAGGTTTGCCCAACTGAATAAAAGCTATGCCAATAACGTCAGGATCTACCACCAATCAGGTCCCCATAGCGATCTGGCTTACGCCTTTCGCCTGGCGCCGGACCTTGGCATGCTGGCAACCGAGTCGCCTATTGCCCTGGGCAGCGTGCCCACCGAAGGCAGCCTAAGCGTCTTGCTCGAATTTGAGGTGGACGCTACCCGGGAACGCAGCGGGGAGATCTTCCTGGCGGAAGGGGAATTGCGTTTGGATATCCCCAGCCGCGCCGTCCCCGCCGCTCGCGCCCGCTTCGAGCTAAGCCGCCCGGTAAGGTCCTCAAGCAAACCCGATGCGCCTCCCCAGGCTCTGATCAACGCCATCGGCAAATTATCGCTCTACCGCATGCAAGAACGCGCCCGCCAGGACTTGGAAGCCGGTGACTCCGGCGGCGCCGCCAAGCGCTTGCGCATGTTGGCCACGCGCCTGTTGTCTTCGGGTGAGAAGGGCCTGGCGCGCACCGTCCTGCTGGCCGCTGAGGAAATAAAGAGCAGCAGCAGCTTGGATGAGAAATCGGGAAAGCAGATAAAATACGGTACGCGGGCGCTGATTGACAATTTTGGCGCCCCGAGCAGGCCGGGTAAAACCAGCGGCCGGAGGCGAAGAGAGCAGTGAGGGTAACTTGTTCCAATTGTGGGCTTGAACAAAAAGAAGGCGCATTCTGCGCTCGTTGCGGAACCAAGCTCCCGAAACATACCGGCGGCTCCCCTACCATGGCCTTTAGTTCCGGCGGGGTCGCAACGGGCCGGCTGGAGCGCGCCGCTCCGTTGCCGGTTAAGCCGCCTCCCGGTTCCCTGCTTAATCTGCATATCATTCGTACCGGTCAGATCCTTCCGGTGGGCGGCGTCGGGGAGTACATCGTCGGCCGCATCAGCAAAGGCCAGTCCATCTTGCCCGATGTCGACTTGGAGCCTTTTCACGCCTTTAAATCTGGGGTCTCCCGATTGCATGCCCGCATCCGGGTCGAGTCGCAGGGTATGTGGATCACCGACCTGGGCTCTGCCAACGGGACCCAGGTGAACAACGAAAAACTAACCCCCCACCAGGATTACCCCTTGGGTAACAAGGACGTGGTGCGGCTGGGGCGCTTAAGTATTCAAGCCCTAGTCGGCCGGGATTAAATGCCAATGGCCTATACCGTGCTTATCCACATCTTGAATGAAGAGCCCATTGTGGGAGAGATCGAAGAGCTGCCTACTTCTACTGACACCAATATCCGCGTGCAAAACCCGCGCAAACGCGATGGCAAAGATCTCCCTTCTCTGCAAGGCGATGTGACTACGGTGATCTGGCCGTGGAACCGGATTAGCTTCATCGAAGTGCTGCCCAGCGGCGGCGAAGACGAGATCATCGGGTTCGTACGCGAATAGACGCTCCAGACTAACTTCTATGGCTGATCAGCCCCTTGCCAACAAACGCATCCTGGTGGTGGATGACGAAGAGCGCATCGTGCACTTCATCCGCCTCAACCTGGAACAGGACGGCTTTCAGGTCGTGGATGCCTTCACCGGCAAGCAGGCCATGGATAAGTTGCGCCAGGCCCTGCCGGATTTGATCCTATTGGATGTGATGTTGCCCGACCTGGATGGCTTTGAAGTCCTGCGCCTGATTCGTGAAAACCACGATGTCCCCGTCATCATGCTCACTGCCAAGACCGAAGAGGATGATCGCGTGCGCGGCCTGGAGCTGGGCGCCGACGATTACGTCACCAAGCCCTTCAGCCCCCGCGAGCTGGTGAGCCGGGTGCGCGCCGTCCTGCGCCGCGCCGAAGGCCGTGAAGCGCAGGGCGTCATCGAAGTGGACGAACGCCTCAAGATCGATTTCGACCGCCGTGAAGTTTGGGTGGAGGGCAAGTTGGTAAAGTTGCGCCCCACCGAATATCGCCTGCTCTACCACCTGGTGCAGAACGCCGGTTGGGTGGTCACCCACGACCAGATTCTGGCCAAGGTCTGGGGCTACGAATATCGCGACGAGCCTCATTATGTTCGCCTGTATGTAAATTATTTAAGAGAAAAATTAGAGAAGGATCCGGCCAACCCCAAATATATCCTTACCGAACGCGGGGTCGGTTACCGTTTTGTAGATTACAAGCGTCTTCAAGCGCCCGCTTCCCCCAAAGCAAAAAAGTCATAAAAAATAGCGCTTTTACGTTTTTCATATAAAGCGTATGCGTTCTTTTAATGCGCCGTGGCTAGATTGAAGGCGGCATTCTTGCCAAACTTATCTTGGATTAGGAGGTTGACATGGCAAATCTAACTAGATGGGAACCTTTCCGCGAGTTGATGGAGATGCGGCGGGATTGGGATCGCGTGTTCGACGATAACTTCTTCCGCCCGTTGTGGAGCGGAAATGGTCACAGCGCCCCGCTGGTAGACCTGTATCAGACGGCGGACGAGGTTCACGTCAAGGCCGCCATGCCCGGGGTGAAGCCTGAGGACGTGCAGATCCAGGTCAATGGCGACTTGCTCACCATCAAGGCCGAAGTGAAGCAAGAGGAGGAGCGCGACGATGCGACCTATCACGTTCGCGAGCGCCGCTACCAGTCGTACGCCCGTGTCCTCAGCTTGCCGACCCCGGTGAAGGCCGATAAAGCTCAGGCCGAAGTCAGCGACGGCATCTTGCACGTGACCCTGCCAAAAGCTGAAGAGGCCAAGCCCAAGGTCATTACCGTCAAAGCATCGAAATAACTTAACAGCGAAGAAGCGCCTAAAAGAAGAGCCCGCGTTGCGGGCTCTTTCGTTTTATTTGGCCTGCTCCTGCGCTTTCATCTCTTCGTGCAAGGCGCGCAGGTAATGCCAATTGTAAATGCCGTACTTGTGCCCGTCTTCCCATTCGATGTTAATGGCGTAATTGCCCACCGCCTCAACGCCTTTCAGTCGGCTGGCGTTGGCGGCCATCAGCGGGATGATGAACATGCTCGGGTCGGGATCAGGCCGCATGTTTTCATGGCCGCCCCGGCATTGCGCGCACGGGCAGGCTGAGCGCAGCAAATCGAAGGGCAGCGAGCTTTGCTCGCCGTCGCTCCATTCGATCAACAAGCGACCCTGCTTGCGCTTGGCGGTTATGTTCTTGGGAATAAGCTCGCTCACTCAATTCTCCTTAACATAGAGTTCAACCTTGCGCGCCGCCCGCTAAGGGTTGGCCACCACAGAGAGGTAATCAGCCGCGGCCCAACCGGCGCGGTTTTCATCCACCGGCGTTACCAGGTACCACCAGGTAATTCCGTCGGCTTCGACGGGTCCATCGCGCACCTCGAAGACCTCCGCGTCGAACCCGAGGAACTCGATCTCCGAGGAGAGGCCCGGCGCATTCCGGATGTTCAGGCCCACGCCTCCGGTGCCGGTGATCTGCGCGTAGCTGCCAATGCCCAGCTCGCCGCTTTCCAGTGGGGCCAAAGTGGCCGTTGCCGTGGACGTGGGCGCCAGTGTGGCGGTCGGTGGCTGCGGGGTGTTGGTGGGTCCGGGGATCCAGGTAAGCGCTTCTTGCGGCGACTCGCTGGCCGCTGGCGGGACGTAAGTAAACAGAGCGAAGGCGGCCGCCGCAGTGAACACCGTGCCCAAAATCAGGGCAGCCAGGATCACCCCGCGGGTCGCGTAGCGGCGCAAGTTGGCTAAGTTCACGCCGTAAAGGATACCCTGATTCTTTGTTCCGTCATTGCAAGCGATGGAAGCGAGCGAGTGGCTCTCTCCTAGCTTATGTTGAGAAATAACCCCGCTCGCGCACCCCACAGGCTCTCTTCACAATGACAACCTCACTCCTCAGGTAAAATGCACCGATGGCCGAGACGCAAGAAAAGAAACTGCTCAACAAGCGTTACCAGCTCGAGGACTATCTCGAGAAAGGCGGCATGGCCACCGTCTACCGCGGCCGCGACCTGATGTTGGAACGTGACGTGGCCATCAAGTTGCTGCGCGAAGATTACTCGCGCGACCCCGC